>JAHFRV010000035.1 GCA_023266095.1 Gammaproteobacteria bacterium
TCCTGCACCTGAGACAGAACACGTTTCTTGCTTCCTCCAGAACGTGGAAACACTGGGATTATAAGGCTGGACTTCTATGAAACCCCATTTTGGCACCCACACTAATCCGCGTAGACCCTCTAAACGCATACCGTCCGGGAGTTGGATGCCACACCTAAGGAGTCATGGGTGATGTGGAGATCATGTCTAATCTGGATCGTGCTGCTCGGGGTAGGGATGTCCGTGCAGGCGCAAGACCAAGAGTGGATTTACCCCGTACAGCCTGGCGATACCCTGTGGGACATCAGCACGGAATATTTGCAAGATGCAACCCACTGGCTTGATCTGCAGACACGCCACCACATAGCCGACCCTCAGCGTCTGCCGCCCGGATTGGCGCTGCGCATTCCGCTGGAATGGCTCAAGGTCCAGCCTGCGCCGGTACGCGTCAAGCATGTGCTGGGTAGGGCCAGCGTCGCGCATGCGGACGGGACGACGGCTGAGTTGCAGGTCGGGGCGGTACTGACCTTGGGCGATGAGGTCCGCACCGCGGCGCAGGCGGCAGTGATGTTGGAGTTCGCCGACGGTTCGCAATTGTTGGTGCGGGCCGATAGCCGATTGAGGCTCGATACCGTGCTCGCCTACGGCAAGACGGGCATGGTCCATACGCGCATACGCCTGTTGCGTGGTCGTTCCGAGGCGCAGGTCAAACCCAAGCGCGGTGCCGGCGATCGTTTTGAACTGGAGACACCCGCCAACGTATCGGCAGTGCGCGGCACCGAGTTCCGGGCGGGGATGGACGAGGACACGGGGTTGGCGCGTACCGAGGTCGCCACGGGAATGGTGGCGGTCAGCGGCGCCGAGGTCTTGCACGAGATATCGGCGGGCTTCGGTGTGCTGACCAAGGTGGGTGAGCCGCCCGGTCCGCCGGCCGCTCTACTCCCAGGCCCGGTACTCGCGGAGCTGCCCGCGATGCTCGAGGCCTTGCCCTTGGTCATCGGATTCGATGCCGTGGCGGACGCGGTGGCATATCGTATTCACATCAGTGCGGCGGATCAGCCGCTACTCCCCGTTCATGCTCAGCTGACGGCCGACACGACGGTGCAGGTGTCCGAGCTGGCGGATGGCAATTATGTACTGCATGTGCGTGCCATCGACGCCCAGGGTATGGAAGGCTTAGATGGCGAACGCGCTTTCATACTGCACGCGAATCCGCCGCCGCCGCGTGCCCTGACGCCCGAAGCCGATGTCACCGTGCAGCGCGCCTACTTCAGCTGGCAGCCAACGGCGGAGGCGGCGGCGTACCGCATACAACTCGCTGACGATCCCGCCTTCGCACAACCTCGCCACGACTTCACCACGGACACACCACTATGGCAGCCGCCGCAGCCGCTCGCCAAAGGCGTGTATTACTGGCGTGTCGCCGCGGTGGATGCCGCAGGCAAGCGCGGGCCGTACAGCGCCGTCCATAGACTGGAGGTGAACCCGGTATCGTGGTGGCCCGTCGCGGTGTTTCTGCTGATCGCGGGGGTGCTGATGTTATGAGCCGTCTGCGCCTGACGCCTGGGTTGTATGCGGTGCTTCTCGCGGTAACCGCGCTCGCGCTGAGCTATACGGATGCGTTGTGGCGCGCGGATCGGTGGCTGTATGACTGGAGTACCGGGATGATCGGCCGGCCGGTGGCGCAGGATATCGTCGTGGTAGCCATCGACGAGTCCAGCCTCGCCGCTCTGGGACGCTGGCCGTGGCCGCGACGCGTGCATGCCACCTTGGTCGAACAGCTTACGGCGGCGGGGGCCAAGGCCATCGCCCTGGATATCATTATCGCCGATCCCGACCTGCATGACGCCGAAGGGGATGGGCTGCTCGCCTCGGCGGTCGCCGCCAGCGGGCGGGTGGTGTTGCCCGTGACATTCGAACGCGATCCTGCCAGCGGCCGGTTGCAGGAGACCTTGCCGCTACCGGCATTGGCGCATGCGGCGGCGGCGCTCGGTCATGTGGATGTGGAGCACGACCCCGACGGTGTCGTCCGCAGCGTGTATCTCACCGCCGGTTTGGGCTCTCCCCATTGGCCGAGTTTGTCGCTGGCGCTGTGGGGTGTCGCGGAAAGTGCCGTGCCGGAGGCGTTGCCGGGTACGCGCCATCCGCAGCCTCAAACCGCCTCGCCCGATGTCTGGGTGCGAGATCATCACATCCTGCTGCCCGATCTGGGGGGGGCAGGCTCCTACGCACGGGTTTCCTACATCGACGTCCTGCGCGGCGCGGTACCGGCCGAGCGTCTGCGCGACCGTTACGTATTGGTCGGCATGGTGGTGGAAGGGTTGGCCGACAAGATTATTGCGCCGGGTCTCGGTCGTAACCAGCCCAAGTCCGGCGTGGAATTCAACGCGGGGATACTGGATAGTCTGCGACGGGGTGATCTCATCGAACCTCTGACCCTGCCGTGGGCCATTGCACTTACTCTGATCCTGGTGCTGCCGGCCGCGGTGCTCTACCCGCGCGTCGCGTCGCGTTGGGCGCCGACGGTTCCTGGGGTAATGGGGTGCGCGGCGTTGGCGCTGAGTGTAGGTCTATTGCAATGGAGGCACCTGTGGTATGCGCCTGCCAGTGCGCTTCTGACCCTCGCGCTTAGCTATCCATTGTGGATTTGGCGCGAGCTGGAGCAGGCTTTAGGCTATTTGCAACGCGAGCTGCAACGCCTGCGCGGCGAGGCGCCGCCGCCGGCCTCGATGTCGGCCGCGCTCGACTCCATGGCGCGGTTTCTGATGCAGCTTATTCCCGCGACAGGCATTGCCGTGCAGGACGCCGCCGGCAAAATGGTGATCCAGCAGGGGGCGTCTCCGACAACGGCCGCAAATGAGGTGACACCGGGCGAGTGGCTGGTGCAGGGCGAGGTCCACTGGCTTGCGCGCCCGTCCGGTTGGCGTTTGGGCATCGCCGGGGCGGGGAACGGTGCCCCGGATGATGCGCAGCGTGCGTTATTGTCGGAGTATCTGGCACGCTGCGAAGAGGCGGCGGCGCCGCGCGCCGCGCCGCAGAACACGCTCGCGCTCGTGCAGAACAGGGTGCGGGAGGTCGAGGCGGAGACGACGCAGCTGCGCGCGATGCAGGATGTAGTCAACGCGAGTCTCGGCCGTATGGGCGCTGGGGTGGTGATCGCCAGCCGCTTTGGCCAAGTGGTCTTCGCCAACGCACGAGCGGCCGCCTATCTGCAACGTCACTCACCGGAATCGATGCGTGACGAATCTCTGGTATCCCTGCTTGCGCCGCTGCGCAGTGATCACGGCGGCGGATGGGTCGCGGCGGTGAGCAAGGCGTTGTTGCGCGGCGAGACCGTGCAGTTCACGGCGTGGCTGGGCGATCACGTTCTGTGGGTACAGGTGATTCCAGGCGAAGATGACGGACGCGGCGCCGCCGGGGTCATCATCAGTCTGGCGGACATTACTTTAGTACACACCGCGGCGCAGCGCGCGACCGAACAGGCCGTGCTGGAGGAGAGAGAACGGGCGGTGATGACACTGCGTGCCTTGGATGAGGCTGTGATCACCGCGGATGCGGCAGGCGTCGTGGAATACATGAATCCGCGCGCGGTGGCGCTGGTGGGAGTCAGCTTGGAGCAGGCGCGCGGAAGATCACTGAGCGAGGTGGTGATGCTGACCGAAGAGGAGGGCGGCAGGCCGCTGCTCTTGAACGCGGCTGATCTTTGCGTCGCGGGTCAGGGATTGGTGCTAGGCCGGGCCCCGGTCTTGCACAGCCGCAGCGGTGAAGAATGGCCCGTACTCGCCTCGCTGGCGCCGATCTTCGGCACGGGTCAGCAGCGTACAGGCACGGTGTTGACCATGAGCGATATCTCCGAATTGCGCAACATCGCCCGGACCATGGCACATCAGGCCAGTCACGATGCCCTCACCGGTCTGCCCAACCAAGCCTTGTTGCGCGACCGGGCGCAGCATGCCATCAGAAAGGCCGCGCGCAACGGCAAATGTCTGGCGATATTATTCATCGATCTCGACCGCTTCAAACATGTAAACGATGCCCTGGGCCATGCTGTCGGCAATGCCTTGCTCTGCGACATGGCCGTACGCCTGGTGCAGGATGCGCGCAGTTGCGACACCGTGGCGCGTTTGGGCGGCGATGAATTCATCGTGCTGCTGGACGAAATACCGAGCGAGCAGCAGGTGACGGTGGTGGCGCGCAAGCTTCTGGCATCGATGACACGGCCCTGCGTCGTCGATGGCCACGAACTCTGGGTGACGGGCAGTATCGGCATCAGTGTGTATCCGCGCGACGGCGAAGACTGGGGCGCACTGCTCAAGAACGCCGATCTCGCCATGTACCGCGCCAAGGAAGACGGCGGTAATAACTTCGCCTACTACGCCGAAGAAATGAATGCCCGCTCGCATACCCGTTTATCCATGGAACGTAATCTGCATCACGCTCTGGAAAAGGGTGAATTCGAGCTGCATTACCAACCGCAAATCGATATCGCGACCGGTGCCGTCGCCGGGTTGGAAGCGCTGATACGCTGGCGCACGGCGGATGGCGTCTATATCCCTCCCGACCAGTTTGTGCCCTTGGCGGAGGAGACCGGGATGATCAATTCCCTGGGTGTATGGTCGCTGCGGACGGCATGTGAAGACATCAAGACGTGGCTGGCTCAGGGCTATGTTGTTCCCCGCGTCTCCGTCAATCTTTCCATGCGCCAGTTCAGGCAAGGCGATATTGCGGAGATGATCGCGGAAGTACTCGCCGTCAGCGGGCTCGACGGGTGTCATCTGGCACTGGAGATGACGGAGTCCATGATGATGCATGATCCGAATCGCGTCGAGGCCGTATTGCGGACTTTCAAAGGTCTGGGCATCGAGGTATCGATCGACGATTTCGGCATGGGCCATTCTTCCCTGAGCCGCCTCAAGCGTTTTCCCATCGACGAAATCAAGATCGACCGCTCATTCGTGCACGGCATCGGTGTGAGCCTGGATGACGAAGCCATCGTCTCGGCCGTGATCGCCATGACCCACAGCATGGGGAAGCGCGTCGTCGCCGAGGGGGTGGAAACGGCGGGGCAGTTGGAATTTTTGCGCGCGAAAAACTGCGATCGCGCCCAAGGATATTATTTCGCATTCCCGCAATCGTCCGACCGCATGACTGCCTTTCTGGGGTTGAATAAGACGGCTGGTGTGGATGCAAGCCGCGCGCTATACGAGCGGTGATTGAGATGAAGGCATCCGCTGAGTGTGGTTTGCTTTATGGACTGTTAATACTTAGCGCGGCACGATGAGTTCATTCGGCGCCGGAATTTAACGCCGCAATGATGAGTTCAGCCCCCGTTGCCAGCGACCCCATCCGCTCCATTGACCCGCCATCGGCCTGCTCGCCGGCGAAACTATAATTTCGCTTTGATGAAATCCACCACGCTATCGAGTGGAACCATCTGACTTTCTGCATCACGGCGGCCTTTGTATTCGATTTCACCGGTGTCGAGGCCGCGATCGCCAAGAACCAAGCGATGCGGGATGCCGATCAAATCCATGTCGGCGAACAGGATGCCGGCGCGTTCCTTGCGATCATCGAACAAGACGTCGATGCCGGCTTGGCGCAACTGCTGATACAAAGTTTCCGCCGCCATTTGCTGGCGGGTGGATTTGTGCATGCTGATCGGAATGATCACCGCTTGGAACGGCGCGATGGCGGCGGGCCAGATGATGCCATTGGCGTCGTGGTTTTGTTCGATGGCCGAGGCTACCACCCGCGACACGCCTATGCCGTAACAACCCATGGTCATCACCACGGCGCGACCGGTTTCGTCGAGGCAGGTGGCGTTCATCGCTTGGCTGTATTTGGTGCCGAGCTGAAAGATGTGGCCGACTTCGATGCCGCGTTTGATGGAGAGTGTGCCTCGTCCGTCGGGGCTGGGATCGCCTTCCACCACGTTGCGGATATCGGCCACCTCGGGTTCCGGTAAATCACGGCCCCAGTTGACGCCGGTGAGGTGCCGGCCGTTTTGGTTGGCGCCGCAGACGAAGTCGGCGAGTTGCGCCGCGGCGCGGTCGGCGATGAGAGTCGCTTTCAGTCCCCGCGGACCGAGCGAACCCGCATCGCAGCCGGCGGCGTCACGGAGTTGTTCGGCGCCGGCGAAGGTCAGCGGCGCGGCCACTTGCGGCAGTTTCTCGGCTTTGATGGTGTTGAGTTCGTGATCGCCCCGCAACACCAAGGCCACTACGCCGCCGTCGCGGCCTTGCACCAGCAGCGTTTTGACGCAGGCCCTCGCCGGTATATTCAAGAAGGCGCTGAGATCGGCGATGCTGTGTTGGCCCGGTGTCTCGACGAGCGTGAGGGTTTGAATCGGCGCGGCGCGTTGTTCGGCCGGGGCGAGCGCCTCGGCGAGTTCGACGTTGGCGGCGTAATCGCTTGCGGTGGAGAAGGCGATGGCGTCTTCGCCGGAATTCGCGAGTACGTGGAATTCATGCGAACCACTGCCGCCGATATTGCCGGTGTCGGCACGCACGGCGCGGAATTGCAGGCCGAGGCGGCTGAAGATGCGAGTGTAGGCCGCGTGCATCGCGTCATAGGTTGCTTGCAGCGAGTCTTGATTGATGTGAAAAGAATAGGCGTCCTTCATCAAAAATTCGCGGGCGCGCATCACGCCGAAGCGTGGCCGGGTTTCGTCGCGGAATTTGGTCTGGATCTGATAGAAATTGGCGGGCAGTTGTTTGTAGCTGCGGATCTCGCGGCGGACCATGTCGGTGATGACTTCTTCATGGGTCGGGCCGAAACAGAAGTCCCGTTGGTGGCGGTCCTTGATGCGCAGCAGTTCGCCGCCGTATTGTTCCCAGCGCCCGGATTCCTGCCACAGCTCGGCGGGCTGCACGGCGGGCATCAACACCTCTTGCGCGCCGGCCGCGTTCATCTCCTCGCGCACGATCGCTTCCACTTTGCGCAGCACCCGCAGGCCCAGCGGCAGCCAGGTGTAAAGACCGGCGGCGAGTTTGCGGATCATGCCGGCCCGCAACATGAGTTGGTGACTGATGACTTCCGCGTCGGCGGGGGTTTCTTTGACGGTGGCTAATAGCAATTGTGATGCGCGCATGTCCGCTCTCTATGAATTCAGTAGGAAAGGCCGGCATTCTAGCCCGCCGCCGGGGAGGAGGTGAACCCCTGTTTGATGTTACTCGGTATCGCGGCGTCTTCAGCCGTATTTACAAGTAAGGAATGCCGGCGCCGCGGAGGAGGAGTCAGGTTGACCGTCGCGTGCTGAAGCGCAGCGACAGATCGACGGCCTGCAGGTCTTTGGTGATGGCGCCCACCGAAATAAAATCCACGCCGGTTTCGGCGACCGCGCGGATGTTGCTCAAATTGATGCCGCCCGAGGCCTCCAGCTTGGCGCGTCCGGCATTGATGCGCACCGCGCGGGCGAGTTCTTCCAGCGGGAAATTGTCGAGCAGTATCCGCGTGACGCCCGCCTCCAGGGCTTGCCGTAGCTCGTCGATATTCTCCACTTCCACTTCCAGCGGTTTGCCGGGGAAGAGGCGGCGGGCGGCACTCACCGCCTCGGGGATGGAACCGGCGGCGGCGATGTGGTTTTCTTTGATCAGCAGCGCGTCGTAGAGCCCCATGCGGTGATTGTAACCGCCGCCGCAGCGTACCGCGTATTTCTGCGCGGCGCGCAGACCGGGCAGGGTTTTGCGGGTGTCCAGTATCCGCGCTTCGGTCCCGCTCACCGCCTCGGCGTAACGCCGGGCACGGCTGGCGGTCCCCGACAAGGTTTGCAGAAAGTTGAGGGCGGTGCGTTCGCCGGTCAATATGGCCCGGGCCGGACCGTGCAGGCCGCATAGGAGTTGGTTCGGACTGATGCTGCCGCCGTCATGCGCCTGCCATTCAATCTCGATACTGGAATCCAATTGACGGAATGCTTCGTCGAACCAAGCCGTGCCGCACAATACGGCTGCTTCGCGGCAAATGACGGTGGCCTCGGCTTGCGCAGCGGCGGGGATGAGCGCCGCGGTGAGGTCACCGCTGCCGACGTCTTCGGCGAGGGCGCGGCTGACTTCAACGTGGATGTCGGCGCTGGGCGGGGCTGGCTTGGGGTCGCAGGAATGATTCATGAACAGGCGAGTCTGTGTTAGCGGTTGAAAGACTCAGTGTAGGGAAGGGCAGTGTGAAATAAAAGCGTGAAAAAGGCGACGCGCCCTTAAGGGCACGTCGTGGATGTTAGTCATTACAGGTAGGCAATCGCTGATTCGCTGATTATTCCGGGTCCGGGCGAAACGCAGGGTGGAGACTGATTGATTGCCGGCATCCCCGCTTTCACGGGGATGTCGGTAGGATTAATCAAAGCTGGTTTATGATTGCCGTTGAGCGAACCGACGCAGCAGGGGGAGCAGCAACAAGCCGAGGAATGCGACATCCGTGACGCCGCCGCCGCTCTTGCCCGAGAAGTTATTGCCGCCACCGGGGCCGCCCACCGCCGTACCGCTGACGACAGGCACGGTCGCCGGCGTGGCGTTGCCGCTGTCGGGACGGAAGGTGTCGTTTTGATCGGACGTGGCATCCAATTCCAGGATTAACTCTCCCGCCTGGGTGGGAACCACCATCACGTAGACTTGCGCATTGGCATAGGCATTGATGGTGCCAACATTACATTCGAAGCTGGTCTCCGAAGTGAGGGTACAGCTGCCGCCGCTGTTGTTAGTGGAGATGCTGCTGGGTATCAAACGGCCCCAGGAGGGGAGTTTACCCTTAACTATGACGTTGGTGGCTTGATCGGGGCCTTTGTTGGTCACGGTCACCGTATAGACAACCTGTGCACTGCCGCCGGAGGTGGCAACGTTGGGTAACACCTCGAGTTTCAGATCCACCAATTGGAAATTCAGCTCGGAGTCACTGATTTCGTAAGCGCCGATGTCGCAAAGGTTGTCGCGCAACTTGCTGCGCTGATCGATGACCGGGCAATTGATGTTGTCGCCGCTATTGTGGGCGATACTGCCATTGAGGATGGCGTAGGTAAAAGTAGGGCCGCCATGGTCGGCGAAACCGCCACCAAAAAACGCTGTGGCGGAGATATTCGATTTATCGGAGGCTTGGCTGAAACCGCAGGAGGTGCCGGTGTCGATGTTATAACCACGAGAGGTGATCAAGGTGAGTTCGCCGCCGCAGGCGGCCGCCCCGCTACTATTACCGATGATGGAATTGATGACGTTGGTCTTTACGTTGCTGCTGTCGTCGATACAAGTTAGATTTTTGGTCTCGTCCTTGGTGCCGCAGGCGTAGATTTCGCTGCCGGCCCGGCCGGCGCTGGTGTTGTTGTATATCGTGGAATTAGTGATGTTGGCGGCGCGATGGTTATAAATGCCACCCCCTTCAATGCCGGCGGTATTGTTGGTGACGGTGGTGTTTATCAGAGACAGAGCGGCTTGGCCGGAATTGTAAAGACCGCCACCCTGTAGCGAGGCGGTGTTGCCATAGACGGCGCTATGGGACAAGTCCAGGGACGCGAAGTTGGAGACACCGCCGCCGGTAAAGCCCGACGTATTAGTAAGAATCTTAGTGCGACCGATGATCATGCCACCGCCGGAATTCTCGATACCGCCACCCGACGTGCCGGCGCTGTTGTTGTTGACGGTGGATAATTCCAGGCTGACGATGCCGAATAAATTACGGATACCGCCGCCTATGGTAGCGCTGTTGGAGCTGAAGGTAGTATCGATTAGGGTTGCCTTGGCGGTGTTAATGGACAGGCCGGTACCACCGGTATTTTGCAAGCCGCCGCCGCCGGCGCCGCTGCCCGCGGCGTTATTGCCGCTGATCGTGCTGTGTTCAACGCGCAGGGTGGCCTCGTTGTAGATGCCGCCGCCGCCGATGCCTTTGCTTCGGGTCTCTGCTTTGTTACCACTCACGGTGGACGCGCTGAGCGTGAGCGAGCCGCTGTTGAAAATCCCGCCGCCGGTGCCGGCGTTGTTCAAACCGGTAGGGTTATCCGCGACGTTGTCGCTGATGACGACATGATCCAGCGTGACCGTGCCGTCAACGTTGTACAAACCGCCGCCTACCGAATTGTTGATATAACCGTTTTTAATGGTGACGCCGGAGATGGTGACGGTAGCGCCGCCCAAGACGTGAAAGACCCGGTCCAGCAAGGTGGTGCCGTTGCCATTGATAATGATGTTGGCCGGATTCGGCTCATTGCCGGGAGCCGGATCCGGGCCGGTGATGGTGAGGTCTTTGGTAATGTCCAGGTCACCAGTAGCCGACAGGTCTTCCCCTACCCCTTGTAGGGTCAACAGGTATTCACCCGTCAAAGGGAGTTTAATGGTGTTGCTGAGCGAGCCGTTGGCGTTGGCTTGTTGTATTGCTGCCCGCAGGGTACAGGTTCCGCCCCCAGCCGTGGTTTCGCAAACGCCATCGCCGGGATTGAAGTCGGTGCCGTCGTTGAAGGCATTTACGCTGTAGGTCGCGGCATAGGCCGATGTTCCGGCGGATAAACCGATGAGCAGGACGCTCAATGTGCACAAGCGCGGGAAAAGTCTGAAGTAATCAGTGGCGCGCTTGCATAAGCCGTTCGATATACTCATGGTCATTGTCTCTACCTGCGGCATGGTAATTTGTATAACGGCATGGTGCCGGTATTTCTTTACCGTAGAATGGGTTGGTACAGTCCACCTTTACAGAATAACTTTTTGATTAAGTAGTTGATTCTGTCATTGGCCGAGGTAATGGGCTAGCCTGCTGTTAGAATTCGTCCCACCCGGCGCATTCCATTTAGACGTATGTTAATGCTTTGTATACTAGCACAGGCTTAATTTTAACTTCCAGATTTACGCGGATATTGATGAGTAAAGGAAAAAAAGACGCATGAGTGGTTCAGGGAAACTGGAGGCGGGAAGTCACCAGGAGGAACATCTACTAAAAATTATCAACAGTTTAGTACATGAGCTGCGCGGTCCAGGCGTGGGACGAGCCCATTTGGACAGCGTCTTCGACCGCGACTTGGGGCTGGACAGCCTGGCCCGGGTGGAGCTGGTGCTGCGTGTCGAACGGGCTTTCGCCGTGCGCCTGCCGGAAGCCGCTTTGGGTGAGATCGAGACCGCACGCGCGTTGCTGACCGTCATTGCCGCAGCGGGTGCCGGAGCAGAGGAGCGCACGGTCGGCTTTATCACTACGAGTGAGGGGCCCGGCCGGGGCGCGCCGGACCAGGCCGTCACCCTGGTCGAGGTGTTGGAATGGCATGTGGCCGCGGAACCCGAGCGGATTCATATCTATCTCTATAGCGGTGACGACACCCCTACGCCGCTGACCTACCGAGCCCTGTACAGTGAAGCCCAGCGGGTGGCCGCGGGTCTGCGTAGCCGTGGTGTGGCGCCGGGACAGGCGGTGGCGCTCATGTTGCCGACCGGGCTGGATTTCCTGATTAGTTTTTTCGGCATCCTGTTGGCCGGCGCGGTGCCCGCGCCGCTTTATCCGCCGGTGCGGCGTTCCGCCGCCGCGGAGCATCTGCGGCGGCAGGCGGTTATCCTCAATAATTGCCAGGCGCCGCTGTTGATCACCCTGTCTGAGGTGAGCGCCCTGTCCGCCATGGTGCTGGGCTTGGCGCCGGCGCTGCAAGCGGTGCTGACGGTGGCTGATTTGGCCAGCGACGGGTGGGCCGAGCGGCCGCGGGTACAGGGCACCGACTTGGCCTTGCTGCAATACACCTCGGGCAGTACCGGCGATCCCAAGGGTGTGATGCTGACCCACGCCAATCTGCTGGCCAATGTCCGCGCCATGGGGCAGGCGGCCGAGGTCCGGGGCGATGACGTATTTGTGAGCTGGCTGCCCCTGTATCACGACATGGGTTTGATCGGGGCCTGGCTGGGCAGTCTTTATCACGGCCTGCCCTTGGTGCTGATGTCGCCGCTGACGTTTTTGGCGCGGCCGGTGCGCTGGTTGCGCGCCATTCATCGCCATCGCGGCACTCTGTCCGCGGGACCCAATTTCGCCTATGAATTGTGCGCCGGCAAAATCACCGATGACGAGCTGGCCGGTATCGATTTGAGCCACTGGCGGCTGGCCTTCAACGGTGCCGAACAAGTCAGCGCGGAGACAGTGCGCCGCTTCAGCGAGCGGTTCGCGCCCTATGGTTTCCGATCGCGGACCATGGCCCCGGTGTACGGTTTGGCCGAGTCCTCGGTGGGTTTGGCCTTCCCTCCCTTGGACCGCGAGCCGGTCATCGATTGCGTGGCGCGCGCCGTGTTGGCGAGCCGGGGCTGGGTCGAGCCGCGATCCGCGGGGACGGTGGATACCGCCTGTTTCGTGGCCTGCGGCCGCGCCTTGCCGGGCCACGCGCTGCGTATCGTCGACGAGCGTGATCAACCTTGCGAAGACCGCCGCGAAGGACGAGTGCAATTCTGTGGGCCGTCCTCCTGCCAAGGTTATTTCCGCAATCCTGAGGCCACCGCGCGACTGATGCGTGGCGGCTGGTTGGATAGCGGCGACCGCGGTTATCTGGTCGCCGGCGAGCTGTTCATCACCGGCCGGATTAAGGACATCATCATCCGCGCCGGCCACAATATTTATCCTTACGAATTGGAATTGGCGGTGGGTGCCCTCGCGGGCATACGCGAAGGCGGCGTGGCGGCTTTCGCCAGCCGCGATGAGCGTTTGGGCACCGACCGTTTGGTCGTCCTCACCGAGACCCGCGAGACCCGGGAACCGCAACGCGAACAATTACGCGCCGCCATCACCGAGGCAGTGGTGGGCGTGATCGGCAATCCGCCCGACGAGGTGGTGCTGGCGCCGCCGCGCAGTGTGCTCAAAACCTCCAGCGGCAAAGTGCGCCGCGACGCCACCCGCCAGCGTTACGAGCGGGGCGAAACTGACCGCGCGCCCGCACCGCCGTGGCGGCAGTCCTTCGACTTGGTGATTGCCGGCTTGGCCACGTGGCCGCGACGCTGGGCCAGACAGGCCGCGGCAGGTTTGGTCGCCGCGTATATCTGGCTGGTGTTTGTGATCGGGGCTTCGCTGGCGGTGGTCGGCACCGTCGTGCTGCCCACACTCCGCGCCCGCCAAATGGCCTGCAAACAGGCCGCGCGGCTGACGGCGGTTTTGGCGGGGATCCGGCTTACGCTGGCCGGCCAAGAGCATCTTACCGGTGACGCGCCGCGGATTATGGTGGCTAACCATGCCAGCTATGTGGATGCGATGATCTTGGTGGCGGCCCTGCCCGTGGGTCTCCACTACGTGGCCAAGCGGGAATTGGCGGACCAGCCGGTGGTCGGTTGGTGTCTGCGCCGCATCGGCTGCGAGTTCGTCGAACGCTTCGACGCCCAACAAAGCGCCGCCGCCGCGAATCGTTTGGAGGACAAGGTGCGTGCCGGCCACTCGCTGGTATTTTTTCCGGAAGGCACCTTTGGGGTCGCGCCGGGTTTGCGGCCGTTTCGTATGGGCGCGTTTATTGCCGCGGCGCGGGCCGGGGTGGAGGTGGTGCCGGTGGCCTTGCGCGGTACGCGGGCCATTCTGCCATCCGGTTCGTGGCGGCCCCGTCGGGGTGTGGTGGCCGTTACCATCGCTGCGCCTCTGCGTACCACAGGAGAGGATTGGCGCGCCGCGGTGGATTTGCGCGATCGCGCCCGCGCGGCGATTCTACCAGCCAGCGGCGAGCCGGAGTTGATTGCCATGAATTAAGCCGGCCGGAAAGCGCCGTTCATTTGAATTGCTTTTCTCTTGCGTTCAAGGCATCGCTGGTGCGTGCCCGGGGTGTTTTAATCGCGGAATGACGATCGCCGATCGCTGCTCAGCTTTGCAGAATTTCCGTATCGTCGTGGGCATAAGCCGGCGAGGAACAACACAGCAGCCGCAGCTCGCTGTCGTAAGGATTGATCAGAGCGTGCGGTATACCGGGCGGAATGCACACCGTGTCACCTGCATTGACGACCAATTCATCGTCTCCCAGCCGCATGTGGCCTTGCCCGGCGGTGAAGTGATAAATCTCTTCGCTCAATTGATGGCGATGGGCGAGGGTGGCGCTGCGCGCCGGCACGATGGCCTCGGCCAGGCTTTGAGCGCGGTTGCCGTGGACCTGCGGGTGCATCAGCTCGCGGATGATGGAACCATCTTTGGTTACGAAGGGTGTGATGGCCGGATAAGTCGTTTTCATGTGCGCCGTCATGGAAAATCACCAGGAATGTATTTTCCTGGCATTGTGAGCGTGACGGATTTATCACGCAAGCGCGACACCTTAATTTTGTTTGGGTGGCGGCTCATACGGCTTCGAGTCATATGCCGCGGTGCTTGCCGCTAGGTTCTCATAACCAGGCCAACCTTCTGGCCGGCCTGGTATAGGCGCCTTCTCCGGCCCGCTGCTATGCGTTTACCACTGGTACTCCACTTTGTTGGCGCTGAGCACGCCGTGGTTCCAACTGCCCTGTATCTCGACCAAGGCATTGAGGCTCAATGGCGTGCGTTCGCCGTCTTTGAACCAGGCGTGGCTGATGTCGGCGGTGACGATCTGTGAGCCGGGATTAAAGCCTTCATAGCGGAGAACTTGTAGTGTGACGCTGTCACCCTCTATGGTTTGCACCAGACCTTTTATCTCCACATGCGCCGCACTGCCGCTGCCCGATCTGTCGGTGCTGTCGTCGTTGCCGTTGGCTGACGATGAATCGCTACTGCTGGATGATGCCGCGCCGCAACCGTCTTCCACCTCGATCACCCGGCCGGTGAACAGACCATTATTGAAGGCGCCTTTGACTTCCACCAAGGCGCCGCTGTTCAAACAGGCATCGCGGCCGTTCTTGAGCCAGGCAGTGGCGATATCCACGTTCATGGTGCCGCCGGCGGGGATGGCGACATGTTCTGCCTTCAAGACTTGCAGGGTGAGGCGGTCTTGATCGCGCGCGACGATCATGCCCTTGACTTCAGCGTATTCCACTTGATTTGAACTCCCACTGGAAGCGCGGGCGGCGCCTTCGATCTCCACGGTGTTGGCGCTGAAGGTGCTGCCGTCCCATGCGCCTTTGACCTCCACGCGCTGACCGGCCGCCAGCAAGGCGGGGCTGCCCTTACTGAACACGGCATTGGACACGTTGGCTACGCTCAGCGTGTTGCCGCCCGGCACGAAGTTGGCTTCCCGCACATCGAGCAGCAAGGTGCTGCCATCGAAGGTGATGACTCGCCCTTCGGCTTGGTAACGTGAGGCTTGGCTCGCGGCGTTGTCGGTTTCCTTTTCGATTTTCACGCGCGCGGCGGCGACGCTGAGACTGACGGAATCATAGTTGCCGTAGACATCCACCCGGTCGTTGACGCTGAGTAGTGAGGTGTCGCCGGCGGTGGTGGCGGTACTCTTGTCGATGATGACCGCGCCGGGGGCGAGCGTCACGGACAGCGATATGTTGTTGTGTTCGGTGTTGAGCGTGAAGTGGCCGGCATCGGCGATGGCCGTCACCCGCCCCTCGACTTCCGCATAGCGCCACTCCAGTGCACGCACGCTATCGTCGTTGCGGAAGACGATGATCGGTGTGACGATGCCGGTGGCGGGGTTGTATTGGAATTGTTTGAGGTCGAAATCCAAACCGATGGCGGTGTTTTGATTGGCGCGTACCGTGAATGCGGCGGGCACGTCGATGACCTTGGGCGTGCCGTCGGCGTTGAAATGTGCGGTGACGGTTTGCCCGTTGGCGTTCACCATGCTCAACTGATTGGTCAGGGTGAGGCGCAGGGTTTGATAGGCGCCCACTGGGAGTTGGCGAGTGTCGAGTAAGGCGCCGACCCGGTACAGTTCGGACAGATTGAACACCGCGCCGTCGGTGTTGGAATAGAGAATGTGCGCTTGGCCGTTGGCGTCGAGCGCGCTCACCGAGTTCACCGTAACCCAGACTTTGGCGTAATCGTCGCTGAGATTATCGGTGACAAACAGGGAGACCGCGGCGGAACTGGAAGTCAGTGAAGTGCCGCCGGGTACATTGCTGCTACCGCCTCCGCCGTTGCAGGCGGCCAGTGCGATGGCGGCGGCGATGAGCCATAGATATTTACCTTTCATGGCGTTGTCTCCTTTTTTGAGGACGGAATGCTGAGAGTGATGGGTGAATAAACTTCTTACGGTTACAGCCTAGTGCGGGAAGCTTAACTGCGACTTAACGCGTCTATAAATTTATGGGCGGGGGTGCTTGAAAGCGGCGGAAGGACGCCCTATCTATATAGCAATAGCAGTGGGATGGATTGCCGAGGATTGCTTTTATGCGTATGGATAAATTGACCAGCAAATTTCAAATGGCCCTGGCCGACGCCCAGAGTCTGGCGGTGGGGCGTGATCATCAATTCATAGAGCCGGTGCATTTGTTGATCGCTTTACTCGACCAGGACGGCGGCACGGTGCGCCATTTGCTGAGCCAGGCGGCTGTGAATGTCAATCAAGTGCGCTCGCAATTGAGCGAGGCATTGGAACGTTTGCCCAGGGTGGAAGGTGCGGCCGGCGAAGTGCATCTCTCCAACGATCTCGCCCGGCTGCTCAATGTCGCCGACAAGTTGGCGCAGACCCGTAAAGACCAATACATTTCCTCGGAATTATTCGTGTTGGCGGCGCTGGACGACCGTGGCGCGGTGGGTGAGGCCCTGCGCAAGGCCGGTGCCAGCAAAGGTATGCTCGAACAAGGCATCGACAAGCTACGCGGCGGCCAGAAAGTAGATGACCCCAATGCCGAGGAACAACGTCAGGCTCTCGATAAATATACGATCGATCTCACCGAACGCGCCGAACAGGGCAAGCTCGACCCGGTGATCGGCCGCGACGACGAGATTCGCCGCACCATACAAGTCTTGCAGCGCCGCACCAAGAACAATCCGGTGTTGATCGGCGAACCCGGCGTGGGTAAAACCGCCATCGTCGAGGGTCTGGCGCAGCGCATCGTCAACGGCGAGGTGCCGGAGGGACTCAAAAATAAGCGCCTGCTGTCCCTGGACATGGGTGCGCTGATCGCCGGCGCCAAATTCCGCGGTGAATTCGAGGAACGCCTCAAGGCGGTGATCAACGATCTGAAAAAACAGGAAGGCCAGATCATCCTGTTCATCGACGAATTGCACACCATGGTCGGCGCCGGCAAGGCCGAAGGTGCGATGGACGCCGGCAATATGCTGAAGCCGGCGCTGGCGCGCGGTGAATTGCACTGCGTGGGCGCGACCACCCTCGATGAATACCGTCAATACATCGAGAAGGACGCCGCGCTGGAACGGCGTTTCCAAAAAGTGCTGGTGAACCAGCCCAGCGTCGAAGACACCATTGCCATACTGCGCGGCCTCAAAGAGAAATACGAAGTGCATCACGGGGTCGAAATCACCGATCCGGCCATCGTCGCCGCCGCGACGCTGTCGCATCGCTATATCACCGATCGCAATCTGCCCGACAAGGCCATTGATCTCATCGACGAGGCGGCCTCGCGCATCCGCATCGAAATCGATTCCAAACCCGAGGTGATGGATCGTCTCGACCGCCGGTTGATTCAGCTCAAGATCGAGCGCGAGGCGCTGAAGAAAGAACACGACGAGGCCTCGCGCAAACGCCTCGATATCTTGCAGGGCGAAGTCGCTAAACTGGAGCGCGAATATTCCGATCTTCAAGAGGTGTGGAAGGCCGAGAAGGCGACCCTGCACGGAACGCAGCACATCAAAGGAGAACTGGACCAGGTGCGTCAGGAATTCGAGACCGCGCGCCGCGCCAGTGATCTCGTCCGCATGTCCGAGTTGCAATACGGCCGCATACCCGAGCTGGAAAAAAAACTGGCGCAGGCGGGCAAGACCAACACGCGGGAACTCACGCTGTTGCGCAATAAAGTGGGCGATGAAGAAATCGCCGAGATCGTCTCCAAGTGGACCGGCATTCCGGTATCGAAGATGCTGGAAGGCGAGCGCGAAAAACTGCTGCACATGGAAGAGGCGCTGCAGAAGCGGGTGGTGGGACAGGCCGAGGCGGTGAAGGCGGTGGCCGATGCCATCCGCCGCGCGCGGTCGGGGCTGTCCGATCCGCATCGTCCCAGCGGTTCGTTTTTATTTCTCGGTCCCACTGGGGTCGGCAAGACCGAACTCACCAAAGCCTTGGCGTCATTTTTGTTCGACACCGACGAGGCCATGGTGCGGATCGACATGTCGGAATTCATGGAGAAACACTCGGTGGCGCGGCTGATCGGCGCGCCGCCGGGTTATGTCGGTTACGAAGAGGGCGGTTATCTCACCGAGGCCGTGCGGCGCAAACCCTATTCGGTGATCCTGCTCGACGAGGTAGAGAAGGCTCACCCCGAGGTATTCAACGTGTTGTTGCAGGTGCTGGACGACGGCCGGCTCACCGACGGTCAAGGCCGCACCGTGGATTTCCGCAACACGGTGATCGTGATGACTTCCAATCTCGGTTCACAGTTGATTCAGGAATTGAGCGGCGAGGAAAACTACGCGGAGATGAAAGACGCGGTGATGGAGATCGTCTCCAAACATTTCCGCCCCGAGTTCGTCAATCGCATCGATGAGGTGGTGGTATTCCATCCCCTCGGCCGCGAACACATCCGCGCCATCGCCGACATTCAGTTGAGTTATCTGCGCCAGCGTCTGCGCGAGCGCGACATGGATATCACCCTCAGCGATGCGGCAAAAGATAAATTAGGCGAGGCCGGTTTCGATCCGATCTACGGCGCCCGGCCCTTGAAGCGCGCCATTCAGCAATTGGTGGAAAACCCGCTGGCGCAAGCCATACTCGCCGGGCGGTTTATCCCCGGGGACGTCATTCAGGTGGATGTCGCCGGTCACGAACTGCAATTTCGCAAAGGTGCCGGACCGGAATCGGCCTAACTTAATTTACCTGTTACTCCCCTTGCGGCGTGCGCCCCCTCCCCCCCTCGATGCGCACGCCGCTTTTTTTAAGCGGCATCGCCGCCAACCGCGATCGCGGTAACGCAGTGAATCCCCTCATTTCGCCCGACCTAGGGGATAAACATTGGCCTCCCACAGTCTAGTAGATACCTAGGCGCCGTATCTTGATGCACCCTCAACGATTTCGGAAGTCCGCATGAAGTTGCCATCCGTTTTTCCACGCTATACTTAAACAGGGCTGGATTTCAGCGCTGGTGTAGGGATTGCAGATATAAGACACCTATTCGAATCATCAAAACGATGTTAAGCCGACAAGAACATCAGCTTAGGATAAGAATAGGCTGACCACTTTGCCAGGGTGGCTAAATTGAAAGAGAGGCTTAAGATGCGTTACATCACCAACACACTTCTCACAATCATCATCGGGTTTGGTGTCTCAATGGGACTCGCGTCCAGGGTCGAGGCCCTGCCGACCTCCCTGTCGTTTGGCCCCATCAACTTTGATCGAGATGGGCCGGCGGTCGGGGCAGGCGTCGCTACGGTTGACACCTTCTTTTTTCGGCCAGGCAACGCCTTGGCGATAGGGGTGGTCCCCGCCTATGCGGACCATGTGAATAACGGAATCACCACGCCGTTTGACACTATCTTGCAAACGAGTTTGGCCAGTATGCAGGATACGATTACACCACTTCCCCCGATTAATATGCCGGCAGGGGAAGAGATCACCATGGTCATTAGAGCCCCGCAACGGATATTTAGCGTGGTGGGTGCCACGACGACCTCGATACTTGACGCCGGTGGGCCGAACAACTCGCTTGAGCTTTGGTACCACTCCGCGGCGAATGCCGACGACCTGGCGGGCAGTGGCTTCAACGACGGCACGCTGATTCTGAGCGCGTTCATCAGCACTCTGACCAGCACTATCGTGACCGGGGTGAACTCGGGTGCCTTGGATCAGGCTCCGACCACGCCTCCGATTGACGATTATCCAGGGATCACCACCCTTGGCCTGGGAGGGGGCGCCACCTTCCTCGCAACTGTAAACTTCGTTGACCCCAACTTTTTTATGACTCAGCCCCTCGCGGTAGCTTTCAGCACTACGTTCTCGGCCCCTTTCACCTTGGCCGACCCGTCCGCGCTGTTGGATGGCACGTCGCCCAATATTGGGTCGGTAAATGGACTGAGCGGCCCCGACATTCAATTTCAATCAACCAGCGAACTGACTTTCGCGGTGCCCGAGCCTGCCACCATCAGCTTGTTCGTTCTCGGCGCGTTTGGCCTTATTCTCCGCCGGTCACGGGATGCTGCTGGGGCAAAGGCAGGTTTGGGCGGAGTTTGCCTGTGCGACGAATTGCGTTTTCGCCAGAAAGAGATTCAACACGAGCCGCTAGGCGCTGCTGGCGCCTAGCGGTTCAGCGAGAATTATTTTGAAGTTCTCGGGTGCGGTTTGGTCCGATGAGTGGATGCAGTTGGTTTTTTTCTTGCGGCGGGCGGTCGGGATGGCGTGGCCCGCGGCGAGCCATGGGTATGCTGGGTGCGGAAGGTTTTGTGTTGAGGTTTGGAGTTACCCGTGGCGGCGTCCGCGGTGTTACCGCCGGTGCCGGCCGGTTGCCAACTCGGCACCAGATGTTTCTTTCTATTACCGATGAGATCAGTGCGGCCCATGCGTTTCAGCGCCTCGCGCAGCAACGGCCAGTTGTTGGCGTCGTGATAACGCAGGAAGGCCTTGTGCAGGCGGCGCACCTTGAGGCCTTTCGGAATAGCCATCTCTTCACTCGCGCGCGTGACTTTGCGTAGAGGATTCTTGCCCGAGTGATACATCGCGGTGGCGGTGGCCATCGGCGAGGGCAGGAAGGTCTGTACCTGGTCGGCGCGGAAACCGTTGCGCTTCAGCCACAGGGCGAGGTTCAGCATGTCTTCATCGGTGGTGCCGGGGTGGGCGGCGATGAAGTAGGGAATCAGATATTGTTCTTTGCCCGCCTCTTTCGAATATTTGTCGAACAGCTCCTTGAATTTGTCATAGGCGCCCATGCCCGGCTTCATCATTTTCGACAGTGGACCTTGCTCGGTGTGTTCGGGCGCGATCTTCAAATAACCGCCGACGTGGTGCTGCACGAGTTCTTTCACGTAGTCGGGCGAGCGGATCGCCAAATCGTAACGTAGCCCCGAGGCCACCAGGATTTTTTTGATGCCGGGCAGGGCGCGCGCGCGTTGATAGAGTTTGATCAGCGGCGTGTGGTCGGTGTTGAGATTGGAGCAGATGTCCGGATAGACGCAGGACGGCAAGCGGCAGGCGGATTCGATTTCCGGACTCTTGCAGCGCAGGCGATACATGTTCGCGGTGGGGCCGCCGACGTCGGAGATCACGCCGGTGAAACCGGGCACGCTGTCGCGGATGCTTTCGATCTCGCGGATCACCGAGTCTTCGGAGCGGCTTTGAATGATGCGGCCCTCGTGTTCGGTGATCGAACAAAAGGTGCAGCCGCCGAAACAGCCGCGCATGATGTTCACTGAGAAGCGGATCATCTCGTAAGCGGGGATGTTGGCGTCGCCGTAACTCGGGTGCGGCCGCCGCGTATAGGGCAGGTCGAATACGCCGTCCATTTCCTGGGTGGTGAGCGGGATGGGCGGCGGATTGATCCACACCTCGCGTTCGCCGTGGCGCTGAACCAGCGCGCGCGCGTTGCCGGGGTTGGTTTCGAGATGCAGCACCCGCGAGGCATGGGCGTAGAGCACGGCGTCGTTTTTCACCGCCTCGTAGGACGGCATGCGGATCACGCTGCGCTCGCGGTCATGTTTCGGCGCGCGGCGATGGAAGTGGAGGACTTTTACATTGTCATCTAACTGCGATGAGATACTTGGCGGATTCTGCGAGGGCGTGGATGCCGCATCGCGTAACGCGGCGGTTGGAGCGAGATCGCCGCTGCTTGTTTCGCAGGCCGCTGCACTCGGCGTGTTCATGGCGTAGGGGTCGGGATGGGTATCGACACGGCCCGGTTCGTCGATGTGGCTGGAGTCGATCTCCACCCAGCCCTCGGGCAGGGCATGGCGCTGTACGAAGGCGGTGCCGCGGATGTCGGTGATATTGCCGATAGCTTCGCCTGCGGCGAGGCGGTGGGCGATCTCGACGATCTGCCGTTCGGCGTTGCCATAGACCAGCAGGTCCGCTTTCGAATCGAGCAGCACCGAGCGGCGCACGGTATCCGACCAGTAATCGTAGTGGGCGATGCGGCGCAGACTCGCCTCGATGCCGCCGACGATGATGGGTACGTCTTTGTAAGCCTCGCGGCACCGCTGCGCGTAGACCGTTACCGCGCGGTCCGGACGTTTGCCCGCCGCGCCGTGCGGCGTATAGGCATCATTGGAGCGGATTTTGCGATCGGACGTGTAGCGGTTGACCATGGAGTCCATGTTGCCGCCGGTGACGCCGAAGAACAGATTGGGCCGGCCCAGCTTCATGAAGTCGGCCGCTGAGGTCCAGTCCGGCTGGGCGAGCATGCCGACCCGGAAACCCTGCGCCTCCAGCATACGGCCGATCACCGCCATGCCGAAGCTGGGATGATCGACGTAGGCGTCGCCGCTGACGATGATGATATCGCAACTGTCCCAGCCCAACGCCTCCATTTCTTGGCGCGACATGGGCAGATACGGTGCGGTGCCGAAGCGCTTGGCCCAGCATTTACGATAAGAGAAGAGGTTGGGGGCGCTGTGCATAATCGATTGTGACGGCTAGGGGGAATAGTTGCGGGGCAATAGGCCATATCCGCCAGGACGGCGATTATATCATCATTCCATGCCCGGGCATTCGCCCGGTCCGGTGGCGGGCCTGGCCCCCAGCAGAGCGGGTATGCCTAGATGGTCTAGCCCATTGCCTACGGGTCTTAAGAGGACGGCTGGAAAAAGACAGGGGCTCGCGCCCCTTATCTGGTGGGGAGTGATGAATCTTGTTGACTCAACGAGAGGGCTTTGGGCCAAACTCGGCCGCTTCGGAAATTGTCAAATTTAGTTCTCGCCTGAATGCTTACATTTATGCTGCCATTTTGAGTGGCAAATATTCCTCCTCTCGGCTGTTTTTTCGGCGACATGTTGATCCGGATTCAAGTGAACGACGCGGACTGGTTGCCAGTCCAGTGGCGCCGCTCAACCGCTCTGGATGCCTGTTCTTCGCTGTTTCATAGACGTTGACGCGCTTGTGTAGCAACGCGGCGTCCAGGCCCGCTTTACGCATCATATATCTGCCAGCCAACGATTTTGCGGCTAAAAATATCCATGAACAAATACAGGTAAAAATAGATTCCCTTGACCTGTGTCGGAAGATAAGTGATGTCCCAGTTGAATAACTCATTGGGCATCGTTGCAGAGAACGCACGCGGCGTGTGACGCCGTTGCGCGGGTCGTTCTGCGCCACGGTGCCCGAGTCGATTTTCTGTTCTCAGCGCGCGGTAAAATGTAGATTCAGAGGCGATATATTACCCACGATCAGCCAGTATAGGCACGATCTGGCTCGGCGGCAGATGCCCGAATTCGTCTGAGTTTACCACTGTCAGCAGGCGCTCACGTACCAGCACACTGAGCCTGTTTTTGGGCGCCTGCAAACGCATCGGTCGTTGATCGCCATGTAGGGGCGCGTTGCCAGCATTGCAATGTGCGTTCGCTCAGGCAGATCGCCGCACAGACGCGACCCTGGTGCGCGCCCGCAGCGATTGCCTCCGACACTAACGCCATGACTTGGCCGCGCTCTGCAAGGCGGGTCATTTGACCTCTCCCTCCCAAAGCGTACGGAACTTTTTTTTCCAGAATCAGCAATGCTGCCGCCTCCGCCCATGCCTTCTCTTTGCGCACCAATTCACATTTGAGATTCTCATTCTCATCTTTGTGTACACAAATTCACGGGCGCCTGGAGCAGCCCTCCCGCCAGCGTGGCTTCAAACCCAGGAAATTTTCGTTGTATTCCATTCTCGCAACGGACTTTCGGGCAGATGCCGTCCGAAAGTCCGTCACGAGCATGGCGGCTGATGTTTCAGGCCTTTGTTCCCGGCGTGTTCCCCGGCTTGTCTTCCTGCTCTCTAACCAATCTTTCTATTTCATCAAGGTGATCGAGCTCGAAGCCTTTTATTGGCTTAGGCACATGGGCGAGCGCGGCATATAGGGCCTCTTCGTGTTGTCTGGCCAGTTCCGGCTTGACGAGTTTTTGCTGAATCAGATTCCGAATTGCCCGCACCACGATGGTTCCGCAACGGTGCACGGTTGGATTGAACAACTTTACGCAGGTGGTTTGCTCGCAACAGGCCGTGACGATCGCGGCATCAGTAAAGTGATTGACATGATAAATGCCGCCAAGCACAGTAAAGCTCCAGACGGCTTTGATGTAATAACAACCTGGCGGAACCTCCACTTCCAAATGGCCGCATCTCGCGGGCAACACCACATACCTTTTTCCGCACCACTGAAGCACGTTGCCATCGCAATCGTAAATCGTCACGTACCAGGTGCGGTCGTCCACCCCGCACGGATCATCCATCGCCGATATCCAAACATTCAATTTCGCCATACCCATTTTCGTATCCTCCTGTAGTGATAATGGAACTTCCCGGTTTGTTGTGCCGGATAAATTCCCAGCATTTCCTCGAGACTACGCCCTGATCTGGATGTACTTCACTAGATTGAAAGTGGTCAGTGGCGTATGGGGTGGTTCGCCGACAGTGATCTCGTCGTAATCCACTCCGACTTCGATGCCGCCTCCCGAGGCCGCGGCGGCCTTGAGCTTTTCACTCACGTAGTTTGCGCGTGCAAGCATCAGCTCGCCCGTGTATTCGATCCTGAACCATCTTGCTTGACCTTGAACCAGGAAATAGACGATTTCCTTGGCGGCTTCCTGCGCCCGCCACACTTCGCCGATTACGTTTCCTTCCAATTCGTTGTGAGCCATGGTGTCACCTCTTCCAGTTAGGAGTCATGAAAACCAGTCCACGCCATTGCGCCATACGAGCTAATCACGCTTAAACTCTAACGTAATATGACGCGCGAACAGAGGAATAATTGCTCATCAAAAATGTGATTTATTTACGATTGAGCTTATGCACGTAGCGTTTGAACCGTTTCTTATCGGCTCAGTCCAGGCGCGCATAGGCGAGGCGGCGTAAGCTTGGGCGATGAAATCCTTGGCGGCTTAACGTTCCAAGATTTCGAAGTTTAAGGATGGCTGTTTGCGCGGAAGGCGCGGAGATGCTTGAGGGATTGATACGAGGGCTTGAGAGTGACGGTTATCCTCCATGATCCCACACTCCCGACCACCTTTAGGTTCTGTCACGTTGGCATCACACCCCCTTTTTTAGCCTCATGGGCCATTGGAGAAAGCCTTCGCCTGCAACGGCGTGCCCGCTGTGATAGAATCCGCCACTTTTAGAAATACTTGCTCCGGATGGCGTCATGTTGGAAATTAACCCATTGCGTAGGCAGATTGAGGATATGAGGGGGCGCGTGGCGTCTCTGAGGGGGTATCTTTGACTACGATAACAAGCGCGAGCGTCTGATCGAGGTCGAGCGGGAGTTGGAAGACCCCGCGATCTGGGACAAGCCGGAACGGGCACAGGATCTCGGCCGCGAGCGCGCCAAGCTGGAACAGGTGGTGAACACCATCCGTAGTTTGGAAGAGGGTCTCAGCGATGCCGCCGAGTTGCTGGAGATGGCGGGCGAGGAGAACGACGAGACCGCCGTCTTCGAAGTATCCGCCGACCTGGATAAGATGGAGCAACGTCTCGCCGCCCTGGAATTCCGCCGGATGTTCTCCGGCGAGATGGACCCCAACAACGCCTTCGTCGATATCCAGTCCGGTTCCGGTGGCACCGAGGCGCAGGACTGGGCCAATATGCTGCTGCGCATGTATCTGCGCTGGGGCGAGCGGCGCGGCTTCAAGACCGAGATCATCGAACTCTCCGAGGGCGAGGTGGCCGGCATCAAGAGCGCCACGGTGCGCTTCGAGGGCGAATACGCCTATGGCTGGTTGCGTACCGAGACCGGCGTGCACCGGCTGGTGCGCAAATCGCCTTTCGATTCCGGCAATCGCCGCCACACCTCGTTCGCTTCGGTCTTCGTCGCGCCGGAAGTGGACGACGATATCGACATCGAGATCAACCCGGCCGACATCACCGTGGACACCTACCGCGCCAGCGGTGCCGGGGGCCAGCACGTCAACAAGACCGAATCGGCGATCCGCATCACCCACGCGCCCAGCGGTATCGTGGTGGCCTGTCAGAGCGACCGCTCGCAGCACAAGAACCGCGCCACCGCCATGAAACAGCTCAAGGCCAAGCTTTACGAATTGGAATTGCACAAGCGTCAAACGGAGAGTCAGAAGCTGGAAGACAGCAAGGCCGACATCGGCTGGGGCAGCCAGATCCGTTCCTACGTTTTGGACCAGTCGCGCATCAAGGATCTGCGCACCGGGGTGGAAACCGGCAACACCCAGGCGGTATTGGACGGCGATTTGGACGACTTCATCGAGGCCAGTTTGAAGAGCGGCTTGTAAAAATTAAATGTAAGCTGGGTTAGCGCAGCGTAACCCAGCAAACTTGACATGACGGCTTACTGCGTAAACCGTGTGCCTGACCCACCTTACGATGGTTGATGGAAAATGACCGAACAACACGAGCAAACCGAACCCGCCCAAGACGAACATGCCTTGATCGCGCAACGCCGCGCCAAACTCGCCGCGCTGCGCGAACAGGGTACGGCCTTTCCCGTGGACTTCCGCCGCAATGTGGTAGCGGGCGAGTTGCACGCCGAATACGGCGAGAAAGACAGCGAATATTTGGATGCCCATCCTTTGCGGGTGAGCGTTGCGGGCCGGATGATGGCCAAGCGGCTGATGGGCAAGGCCAGCTTCACGCAGTTGCTCGACATGTCCGGACGCATCCAGTTGTTCATCCAGCGCGATGCCTTGCCCGAGGGCGTGTACGAGGCCTTCAAAGGTTGGGACGTCGGTGACATCATCGGCGCCGAGGGCGTGTTGTTCCGCACCAAGACCGGTGAGCTGTCGGTGAAGGTGGACCAGCTGCGTCTGCTCACCAAATCGCTGCGGCCCTTGCCCGACAAATGGCACGGCCTGTCCGATACCGAGCAGCGCTACCGTCAACGTTATGTCGATCTCATCATGAACGAGGTGGCGCGCAACACCTTCCGCACCCGTACCGCCATCGTCAACTACATCCGCCAATTTCTCAATACGCGCGGTTTCCTCGAGGTCGAGACGCCGATGATGCAGGTGATCCCCGGCGGCGCCACCGCCAAACCCTTCGTCACCTTTCACAATGCCCTCGACATGGAGTTGTTTCTGCGCGTCGCGCCGGAGCTTTATTTGAAACGGCTGGTGGTCGGCGGTTTTGAGAAGGTGTACGAGATCAACCGTAACTTCCGCAACGAGGGGCTGTCGACGCGCCACAATCCCGAGTTCACCATGCTCGAGTTCTACGAGGCCTACGCGGATTATCGGGATCTGATGGACCTCACCGAGACTTTGCTGCGCGGCATGGCGCAGGATCTGCTCGGCACCACCACCATCACCTATCAAGGTGAACAATACCAGTTCGGCAAGCCTTTTGAGCGCCTAACGGTGAAGGACTCCATTCTGCGTTTCAATCCGGATTTGAGCGCAGCGGACATCGAAGAGTTGTCGCACGCGCGCAGTGTCGCGGAACGTTTGGGCATCCCCTTGAAAAACGGCTGGGGTCTCGGCAAGGTGCAGATCGAAATCTTCGAAAAGACCGTGGAGTCGCGTCTCAAAGACCCGACCTTCATCACCGCCTATCCCACCGAAGTCTCGCCCTTGGCGCGGCGCAACGATGAAGACCCCAGCGTCACCGACCGCTTCGAATTCTTCGTCGGCGGCCGCGAGATCGCCAACGGTTTCTCCGAGTTGAACGACGCCGAGGATCAGGCCGAACGCTTTCGCAAACAGGTGCAGGACAAAGAAGCGGGCGACGAAGAGGCGATGCACTTCGACGAAGACTACATCACCGCCCTCGAACATGGCCTGCCGCCGACGGCGGGCGAAGGTGTCGGCATCGATCGCCTGGTGATGTTATTTACCGATTCACCGTCGATCCGCGACGTGTTGCTGTTCCCGCACATGCGGCATAAATAAGATGGATCTTCTCCTGATCGAGTGGCAACCCTCACCGAACCCTGCTTTCTGAGTAGAGACTCAGTCCGCCAACCGGGAAACAAATGGCGTTGGCAAAGCGTTCCTTGTTGTAAAGGCCGCTGCTGCGCACTTTTTGATCATCATTTATCCGGCTATTGAATCCTTCTGCAGAACCCTTGCTTAGTTCAAGACCATGGCATTCAGGATTCCCCAGAAAGGCGTTTTGTCGTCTTGGCGACTGACTTGATGGATGATCTTGCTCCGGTTTCCCGAACACCTCGCTAAGAGAGATAATTTCCAACCACTGAGGTGGACCCTGAAATCGAAAACGAAGCAGAGTAAGAGCAGCCCCCCGAAGCAATACACCGGTGTTTTGCCCACATTCGTAAAAAGGACTATGGTATGGTGCGCCGCGAGCGGCAGGTAGAAGAGGACTCGGTCAAGCCGACGATGGTGCCAGAGTAAATTAAAGAGTCGTCACGGGAACAGAGGCTACATGGATAAAAGCTAATTGTGTGATTCGGTATTTCAAGAAATACCATATATTATGATGATAAAATAGGCAGCTTTGATGAGTTGTATTTGATAAATGGCTAAGTTGGCTTATCAGGCTACATTCAATATATGAATGTTGATGCGGGAGATTGCTTAGGATGCCGAAGGGGTTGGTGAGGTTGGTATGTAGAGCGTGGTGGGTCGGAAACAGCTCCGAGAAGCGAGTTTTCGTTCCCTCTGCGTTCCACCCACATTCCAGGAATCCGACAATTTCTGGCCCTCAGAGACAATCTACAAAATCAAAGAAACTCACAAATTACATTGGTAATCAATGTATAATGTGGTCCTTGGTGGTCTGGGATGGTTGCTTAAAATGGTGCCGAGGAGAGGACTTGAACCTCCACGGGGTTGCCCCCGCTAGTACCTGAAACTAGTGCGTCTACCAATTCCGCCACCCCGGCAAGGTGTGTAGCAGTGCGGCCAGGCCGCAAACCCTCTGACAGGGCAAAAAGTGCCGCGAACTTTAACAACTAGGTGCGCGGCTTGTCAATGATGGGACCGCGCGAATACTACAAACTATTGGTGCGGCCGGCCTCGGCTAAACGGCCGTCGCGCAATATTTATACAAAGGATTAGCAAACATTATGGCGAAACGCCGTTTAATCGACGATCCACATCGCGACCGGGAGGCGGATAAATACGCCAACCCCATTCCCAGTCGCGAATATATTCTTGAAATACTCACCCAGGGTGGTTCCCCGGTCAGCTTTGAGCAGATCGCCACGGCTTTGAACCTCGGCGACGAGGAGCAACTGGAAGCCTTGCGGCGGCGGCTGCGTGCCATGGAGCGCGACGGTCAAATAATTTTCAACCGGCATGGCGACTACGGCCTCGCGGAAAAAATGGATCTGGTGCGTGGCCGGGTGGTGGGCCATCCCGACGGTTTCGGCTTTCTGATACCCGATGAAGGCGGGGATGATCTTTTTCTCTCGCCCAAACAAATGCGTTCGGTGCTGCATGGTGACCGCGCCTTGGCCTGCGTGTTGGGCGTCGATCGCCGCGGCCGCCGCGAGGGCGCGGTGGTGGAGGTGTTGGAACGGGCCCATCAACGCATCGTCGGCCGTTTTCATTTGGAACACGGCTTGGGTTCGGTGATACCCAGCAATTCCCGCATCACCCAGGATATCGCCGTTCCGCCCGAACATCGCGGCGGCGCCACCATCAATCAAATCGTCGAAGTGGAAATCATCGAGCAGCCCAGCAAAAGCTCGCAACCCATCGGCCGCATCGTCAACGTGTTGGGCGATCATATGGCGCCGGGTATGGAAGTGGACATCGCCGTCCGCAGTTACGACCTGCCTCACGAATGGCCGCTGGCGGTGTTGCAGGAGACTGCGCCGCTTACCGCCGAGGTGCCGGAAGCGGCCAAGCAGGGGCGCATCGATTTGCGTAGCACACCGCTGGTCACCATCGACGGGGAAGACGCCCGCGACTTCGACGACGCGGTGTATTGCGAACCGCACGGCAAGGGTTGGGTCTTGCTGGTGGCCATCGCCGATGTGTCGACTTACGTGAGCAGAAACACCGCGCTGGATCAGCACGCCCATTTGCGCGGCACCTCCGTGTATTTTCCGGGGCGGGTTCTTCCCATGCTGCCGGAAATCTTGTCCAACGGTTTGTGTTCACTCAACCCCCATGTCGATAGACTGTGCCTGGTCGCCGAGCTGATTATCACGCATACCGGCCAGGTGAAGAGCCACCGTTTCTTCGAAGGTATTATGCGTTCGGCGGCGCGGCTCACGTATACCGAAGTGGCGGCGGCGGTGGTGGAACGCAATGTCAAGACCCGTAGCCAAGTAAAGACCGTGCTGCCGCAATTGGAAGAGTTGCATTCACTTTATAAAGTGATGCGCGCGCGCCGCGATAAACGCGGCGCCATCGATTTCGATACCACCGAAACCAAAATCGAATTCGGTCGTACCGGCAAGATCGATCGCATCGTGCCGTTGGTGCGCAACGACGCTCATCGCATGATCGAGGAATTCATGGTGGCCGCCAACGTCGCCGCCGCCGAATTCCTGCTCGATAAAAAAATTGCGGCGCTCTACCGCGTGCATGCCGGCCCTTCGGTGGAAAAACTCGCCGACTTGCGCGATTTTCTCGCGGAAATGGGCCTGAGCCTGGGCGGCGGTGACGAGCCGGAGCCCAAGCATTACGCGCAACTGCTCGACAAGGTGCGCGAACGTCCCGATGCCCGTCTCATTCAAACCGTGCTGCTGCGCAGTTTGAGCCAGGCGGTCTACAGTCCGGACAACACCGGCCACTTCGGACTGGCCTACGAGGCCTACACCCATTTCACCTCGCCGATCCGCCGTTATCCCGATCTGCTGGTGCATCGCGCCATCCGTCATCTGGTGGCGGGCGGTCGCGCCGAGGACTTCGCTTACAGCCACGGCGATATGTTGAACGCGGGTGCGCATTGTTCGACCACCGAGCGGCGCGCCGACGAGGCCACCCGCGACGCCATGGATTGGCTCAAATGCGAGTTCATGCAGGATAAGGTGGGCGAGGTGTTCGAAGGCATCATCACCTCGGTGACCGGCTTCGGTTTGTTCGTCGAGCTGAAAGATATCTATGTGGAAGGTCTGGTACACATCACCAACCTCGGCAAAGATTATTTCCATTTCGATCCGATCAAACACCGCATGTTGGGTGAACGCACCAAGACCGTGTATCGCCTGGCCGATCCGATCTCCGTGAAAGTGGTGCGGGTCGATCTCAACGAAAAGAAGATCGATTTTGAATTGGCGGAAGCAGACAACACCGCGGTCGATACCAAAGATAAACCCCGCAAGCGCAGCCGCCAACGCAAAAAAGCCTAGCGGGGGGCTACGAAATGGCGAAGCGTGAACTCATCTTCGGCATCCATGCCGTCATGGCGGCCTTGCGGCGCGATGCCACACAACTCAACGAACTCTACGTGGCGGAGGGCAGCCGCAAGAATCCGCGCTTGCGCGAACTCATCGAGCTCGCCGAACAAGCGGGGGTGATGGCGCACTATCAAAGCCGCGAGACGCTCGATGACCTGGTGCCCGGCGGCGTACATCAAGGCGTGGTGGCCTGGTGCGCCGCCAGCGTGCCGGCGGTCAGCGAAGACGATTTAGTGAGTCTCGTGGAAGGTTTGCGCGAACCGGCTTTATTGCTGGTGCTCGACGGCGTGCAAGATCCGCATAATCTCGGCGCCTGCTTGCGCAGCGCCGATGCCGCCGGGGTGCATGCGGTCATCGCGCCTAAAGACCGCGCCGTCGGTCTCACTCCCACCGTGCGTAAAGTCGCCTGCGGTGGCGCCGACAGTCTGCCTTTCGTGCAGGTCACCAATCTGGCGCGTAGCCTGCGCGAACTCAAGGACGCCGGTGTATGGCTGGTGGGTGCCGCCGGCGATGCGCCGGACAGTCTTTATGACACCGATTTGCGCGGCCCCATCGCCATCGTGATGGGCGCCGAGGAAAAAGGCCTGCGCCGCCTTACCCAGGAACAATGCGATTTTCTGGTACACATCCCCATGGCAGGCAGCGTGGAAAGCTTGAATGTTTCAGTCGCCACCGGCGTCTGTCTGTTCGAAGCGGTGCGGCAGCGGCTTGCTAAAAAGAGCGGGTGACAATACCCGTCATTTGAGCGGAGCAGCTTGCGGTTACTTCAGTGGTCGACGTTCTTCTGATCATTGTCGTGAGATGCTAAGCGGTCCGGTTACGTCTCAGATATTTTCATCGACCTACTTACCGCGGGTCTTTGATTATTTCCGTCAAAGCGGGGGGTGTTCGCCGAGGCGCGGCAGCCACGGCTGAGCTGGCGCCGTCGGCTTGAGTGATTGCGACGTTGAGCGGCGAATCAGTGACCCGCCATTGGCCCTTTACTATATTGGTGGGCGCGTCGCCACTGAAAGCCGCGTAACTGGCATTGCCATAATGAGGTAACTTCCGCGCGAGACCGGCGAAGGCCGCCGGATTATCGCAGCCCAACCATACCAGTGCCTGCCCGGCTTTTTGCCGTGCGCTCAGTACCACGGCGTGTTCCTTGCGTTGCAAAATTTGCCCGGTGAGTTTGACGGTGGTGTCGCCGAGCGTGATGTCTGCATCGGTCAGGGTCGCGGCCAGTTGAGATTGAAAGCGATTTTCCCAGCCGAACAGCCACACGCCGCGATCGGCGGGCAGCTCCCGCAGTTTGTCGTCCCAAGCTATGCTGATTTGTTCGCTCTCGCGGGCCCAGGCTTGCGCTAGCTGGGTGTAACTCTCGCGTAGATTGGGCGGCGCGGCGGCGGGCAAGACGATTAGCAAACGTTCCGCCGCCAGCGCCTCGCTAAGGGTCGGCGGCAGTTCGTCGCGGCCCAAGCGCCGGAAGACATCGAAGTCCGGATCCACTTCCACCCGCCACGGCCGCACCGCGAATTGCAGATGGCTGACGCTGTGTTTGTCGTTCATGGTGATGACCTGTTGCAGTGCGGTGTCCTGTCCTTCGAGCGTGATGGCGATCGGTACTTGTACGGGATAGGGCGGGCCGTCTTGAGTTTGTTCGAGAACCAGTTCTAATTGGTAGCCGTTGTCATGGTGCGTGGCGCGCGCATTCGCGACCCGCAACACAGGCGCGCCGGTGCGTTGCAACCAAGATTGAAAAACCGTGTGCAAGGAAATCCCGGCTTCTTTTTCGAAGGCGGCGCGCAAGTCGTTCCATCCGGCGGTTTGAAAGGCGTTGTCCCGGTAAAAGCGGCGCAGGCCGGCGATAAACCGCGCGTCACCCAACCGCAGGCGCAGCGCATGGAAAAACATCAGCGCCTTGTCATAACCGACGGTTTGGCTGGCGCTGCTGTGGCGGGCGCTGAATTCGCCGAGGGGGAAGTCGCGCTCGGCGGCGACGTAATTGCTGTAGCGTAATAAGGCGTCACGCCGGTAATGGGCGCCTTCGCCGCGCCGCTCTCGCAGCAGGTGATCGGCGAGATAACTGGTCAAGCCTTCCGACCAATTGCCGGCGGCATAATCCACATACACGCCGTTGCCCCACCAGTTATGCAAAATTTCGTGGGGAAACGAACTGTGTAGGATAAACGGCAGACGTATCACTTGTGGTCCGAGCAGGG
>JAHFRV010000036.1 GCA_023266095.1 Gammaproteobacteria bacterium
AATGGGTCTTGATCTACGTTTCAGGCTTGATGCCTAAGGGTGGGCCCAAGATCGCCATTCCTCGTGATACGCTGATAGCTAATCAGCATAGCTGGAGAGATACAAGGGTGGGTTAGGCCGAAGGCCGTAACCCACCAAACGTCGCGTAGCGACTCATCAGTCAATCTTTATTGAGCGCCTGACGGCGCGGGTTGGTGGGTTATGCTGCGCTAAGCCACCCCACATCGATTTCATGATCTCGAAATAACCCCTCGCCCGCGTCGCCGAATCACATGCTTAATTGCTTTTACCGTCGCACGCCGTTTCTCAGCGCACCACCCGATTTGAGCGTAAGCGACATTCGCAGATCACCCATGTTAGTGAGTAGCGACTTTACAAACCCAGATTCACCGCCCATCATCCTAACGCAGGTGTCAGGCAAAGGAGTCCGCCATGAGGAAAATCGCGATCGTGGGGCCGGGGCGGGTGGGGGAATCCACCGCGCAGATTCTGGCGAAGGAGTCGCTGTGCCGTGAGCTGGTGCTGCTGGGTATCGATGACGGTGTGGCGCGCGGCATCGCTTTGGATGTGCAAGAGTCGGCGCCGCTGTTCGGTTTCGATACCAAGGTGAGTGGCGGTGCCGATCCGGCCTTGCTCGCGGGCGCGGAGCTGGTGATCATGACGGCGGGCTTGCCGCGCAAGCCGGGCATGAGCCGCGATCAATTGCGCGACGCCAATCTGGCGGTGTCGCGCTCGGTGGTGGCCAATGTGCTGCGCCACGCGCCGAATGCGATGTTGCTGTTGGTCAGCAATCCAGTGGACGTGCTCACCTATGATGCCTTCAAGCAGACCGGCTGGCCGCGTGCGCGGGTGTTCGGCCTGTCGGGGGTGCTGGACAGCGCGCGCATGGCGAGTTTCGTGGCGCAGGCCAGCGGTTATTCAGTGCGCGACATCACCGCCTTGGTGATCGGCGGTCACGGCGACGCCATGGTGCCCTTGCCGGACTACACCTGCATCAATGGCATCCCCATCAAACATTTTCTCGACGCGGCGACCATCGCGCGACTCATCGAACACACCCGCCAGGGCGGCGCGGAGATCCTCGCCCTCAAACAGACCAGCAGCGCCTACGACTCCCCCGCCGCCGCTATCGCCACCATGGTGGAAGCGGTCATCCGCAATCGCAAACGCATTTTGCCCTGCGTGGCGGTGTTGGCCGGTGAATACGGTCAAGGTGATATCGCCATGGGTGTGCCGGTGGTTTTGGGTGAGGCCGGCATGGAGAAAGTGCTTGAATTGCCGCTAACCGATGAGGAGCGGCGTGCCTTGACCCACTCGGCGGAATCGGTGCGGGCGAGCCTGACCGGCTCGCTGTAATGCCGTGGCATGGTTAATCGATATGTTGAAAATGACCGCCCGGTTTTTTTGCGCGTGATGAAGGACGGGCATGCCGTTTCGCGCCCTTGGTTCAAGCCGGCAAGGGTCGGTTGAAGGGCGCGGACAGAATATTGCGATGAGCTGGTTTTCTTTTAGCCGCGAGTAACGAGGAGCACGGCCATGGGCGATAAAAAACACACCCTGACCCTTACCGATAACGCCACCGGTAAATCCATCGAGCTGCCGGTGCGCTACGGCGTCGAGGGTCCGCCCGCGGTGGATATCGGCCCGCTCTATCGCGACTTCGGTTATTTCACTTACGACCCCGGCTTCGTTTCCACCGGCAGTTGCCGCAGCGCCATTACTTTCATCGACGGTGAAAAAGGTGTGTTGCTGTATCGCGGTTATCCCATCGAGCAGCTCGCGGAGAAGAGCACGTTTCTCGAAGTCGCTTATCTGCTGCTCTACGGTGAGTTGCCCAGTCAGGACCAGCTGGACACCTTCACCAACGTGATCGTGCGCCACACCATGATCAACGAAAGCCTCAAGAGTTTTTATCAGGGTTTCTATCACGACGCCCATCCGATGGCGACCATGGTGGGGGTGGTGGGTTCGCTGTCGGCGTTTTATCACGACTCCACCGACATCCGTAATCCGCAGCACCGCGAGATCGCCGCCCATCGTCTGATCGCCAAGATGCCCACCATCGCCGGCGCCAGCTACAAGCATTCCATCGGCGAGCCGTTCGTCTATCCGAAAAACAGTTTGAGTTACGCTGGCAATTTCTTGCGGATGATGTTCGCGGTGCCGACCGAGGAATACGAAGTGGACCCGGTGGCGGAAAAGGCCCTCGATTTGATCTTCATTCTGCACGCCGATCACGAGCAAAACGCCAGCACCTCCACGGTGCGCCTAGCGGGTAGTTCCGGCGCCAACCCTTTCGCCTGCATCGCCTCCGGCATCGCCGCCCTGTGGGGCCCGGCGCACGGCGGCGCCAACGAGGCGGTGTTGCGCATGCTGGCGCAGATCGGCGATGTCAAACACATCCCCGAGTATCTCGCCAAGGCCAAGGACAAAAGCGATCCCTTCCGTTTGATGGGCTTCGGCCATCGCGTGTATAAAAATTACGACCCGCGCGCCCGCATCATCCGTAAGATGTGCCACGAGGTGTTGGAGAAGGTCGGTGATCAACACGACCCCTTGTTCGAACTGGCGCTGCGCCTCGAAGAGCTGGCGCTGAAGGACGACTATTTCATCGAGCGCAAACTCTATCCCAACGTCGATTTCTATTCCGGGCTGATCTACAAGGCCTTGGGCATTCCCACCAATATGTTCACGGTGATGTTCGCCATCGCCCGCACCGTGGGCTGGGTGGCACAGTGGATGGAGATGATAGGCGAGCCGGATCAAAAGATCGGCCGGCCGCGGCAGATCTACGACGGTCCCGCGGCGCGGGACTATCTGCCCATCCGCCGCCGCAAGTCCGTAGCCCGCGGCGTGGGCATGGCCGACCTCAACGGCGAGGCGCGCAATACGGATTAGGCTGGAGGAAGATGTTTGAGCCGCCAAGACGCCAAGGACGGCGAGGTTTTTTTATTTGCATCCGAGCGTTTTTGCTCTTGGCGTCTTGGCGGTTAATCAATTTTTAGAGCACCGCATTCAGCTCATCTCCAACAACACCCGTAACTCATCGGCATTGGCCCGTTCCATCGGCCGCCCGTCGACTTCGCTCTTGAAGGCCTGCCGCGCCGCGACCGGCGGCAACACCACCAGCAGCAGCGGCGTTTCTTCGGCGAGGAAGCGATAGGCCGGATAAGTGGTGGTCTCGCCGCCGCTCAAGGTCAGCCGTTTGTCGCAGAGTTGATGGGGGATGTGGTGCTCCATGAGAAATAACCCCGGCTCTTCCGGGGTGTCGGCGAATACATGCAGATGGATTTCGGTGTGCTCATCGGCGGTGCCGCGCAGCACCGGCCCCACCAGCCGGGGCTTGAAGCGGTCCAGAAACAGCATGGCGTGCAGCGCGGTTTCCCGCAGGTGTTTTAAGCGCGCCGGCTGGCTATCGGCGCGGAACAGCCGCTGATATTCCACCAAGGCCCGTTCGATCTCGTCATTGCGCGGCAGGTTGCGGGTGTTGCTGGCACCGAGGCGGGCCGCCGCCTTGTGTTTGGCCTTGTAAAAATCCGTCAGATGCTCCTCGCTCATGATGCGGGCGGCCTCGATGGCGATGAGCTGGCGCATACGGGCTTCGTTCGTGTTGCCGCGACGGGGTTTCATGGTGTGCTCCCCTTAAAATAATTGCTCCGGAATAGCCGGTGCCGCCCTGCCCGGTTGTGTGCCGTCGGTTTCGGGTGTCAACCCCGTCGCGGAGGTGGGCGGGATATTGTCGGCGAAAAAGGTTTCAAAAATGGCGTCGTTCTCGCCGGGCTCGGCTTGCAGGCCGGTCACGGGATTGATGCGCATCGATACCAACCCCGGCGGCTGTTGCAAAGGCCGGTCCGGCACACCTTGCAACGCGGCACGCATGAAGTCTATCCACATCGGCAGGGCGGCGCGGCCGCCGGTCTCGGCATTGCCCAGCGGCCGGGTGTCGTCGAAGCCGACCCAGGCCACGGTGGCCACCGCCGGGCTGTAGCCGGCGAACCAGGCGTCGCGCTGGTCATTGGTGGTGCCGGTTTTACCGGCGATGTCGCTACGGCCCAGTTGCGCGGCGCGCTGGGCGGTGCCGAGGCGGATCACGTCTTTCATCATACTGGTCATGAGATAAGCATTTTGCGCGCTGATTACCCGTGGCGCCACTTTCGTGGCGGGCGCGGTCCGGGTGATGAGATTATTAGCGGCGGAAGTATCGGTGCTCGCTGGGATGGCAGGGCTGTCGTTGGTGCAGTCGGCGCAGACCCGGATCGGCTCGGCCTGCCAGAGGATCGCGCCCCGGGCGTCTTCGATGCGGTCGATGAAATAAGGCGCGATGCGATAGCCGTTATTGGCGAATACCGCATAGCCGGCCGCCAGCGTGAGAGGGGTGACGCTGTTACTGCCCAGAGCGAGGGACAGATTACGCGGCATCGAGGCTTTGTCGAAGCCGAAGCGGCTGATGTGGTTGATGGCGGTGTCGATGCCCACCGCGCGCAATACCCGGATCGATACCAAGTTGCGGGAGTGGGTTAAAGCCTCGCGCAGGCGGGTCGGCCCATAAAACTCGCCCGAGTAGTTTTCCGGGCGCCAGGCGTTGTCCAGCTCGCCGCTGTCGAAGACCACGGGCGCATCGTTAATGACTGTGGCCGGGGTCATACCGTGTTCCAAGGCGGCGGAGTAAATGAAGGGTTTGAAGCTGGAGCCCGGTTGCCGAATGGCCTGGGTGACCCGGTTGAATTTGCTGCGGTAGAAATCGAAGCCGCCCACCAGGGCCAGCACCGCGCCATCGCTGGGCCGCAGGGCCACCAGCGCGCCTTCCACCTCGGGTACTTGGGCCAAGCGCGCCTGGCCGTTTTTGTCGATGGCTAAACGCAGGATATCGCCGGGCCTGGCCAGATCCATTGGGCGGACTGGGCCGTTGCTCTGCGTCCGTCGCGCCCATGCCGTTCCCTCCAGCGGGATGGAAATATATGTGCCGTTCTTGAGTAGCGCCCGGAGCTGACTCGCGTCGCTATTCACCACCAAGGCAGGCAGCAGGCCGCCTAGTGTGTCGTAAGCGGACAAGAGGGCGACATAATCTTCGGCCTTGGCCTGAGCCGGCAGTTTCACATGGGCCTCGGCGCCGCGGTAGCCGTGTCGCCGGTCATAATCCAGTAACGCATCGTGCAAGGCGTGGTTGGCGGCGGCCTGCAAACGGGTATCGAGGGTGGTGTAAACCTTCATCCCGGTGCTGTAGATGGTCTCCCCGTAGCGCTGGAACAACTCGGCACGAACCTGCTCGGCGAGGTAGGAGGCTTCTGATTCGATGGACTGACCGCGGAGCCGGGCGGTGTCTTGCTCTTCGATCGCCGCACGGTAGGCCTCTTCGGTGAGGAAGCCCAGGTCGCGCATGCGGCCCAGCACATAATTACGGCGGGAGAGGGCCCGGGCCGGATCGGCGATGGGGTTATAGCGCGACGGCGCTTTGGGCAGGCCGGCGATCATGGCCATCTGTGCCACCGTCAGCTGAGGCAGTTCCGTTCCGTAATACACGTGTGCGGCGGCGGCCACCCCATAGGCCCGCTGGCCCAGGTAGATCTTATTGAGGTACAGCTCGAGGATTTCCTGTTTGGTGAATTCCTGTTCGATCTTGAAGGCCAGCAGGATTTCGTTGAGTTTCCGAAGATAGGTTTTTTCGCGGCCGAGGAAAAAGTTGCGCGCGACCTGCATGGTAATGGTGCTGCCGCCCTGGGTCTTTTGCCCGGTCGAAACCAGAATCCAGGCCGCCCGCAGTAGGCCCTGGTAATCGACGCCGGGGTGTTGGAAAAAGCGGTCGTCTTCCGCGGCGAGGATGGCCTTCACCAGGCCGCCGGGGACGGCGCTGAGGCTGACCGGGGTGCGCTTCATCTCTCCGTATTCGGCCAATAATTTACGATCCGAGGTATACACCCGCAAGGGGACTTGGTAGCGTACGTCCCGCAACGCCTCGGCGGAAGGGAGCTGGGGGATCAGATAGAAATAGAAAGTGGCGGCAGCGATGATGCCGCCGATCAGCGCCAGCCCCGCTAGCATGATTGCAGCCTTCCGGGCCGCTTTTGAGGAAAATGTCATTGCTTGGGAGATAGCTGTGGACTGCATTAAGTTAAAAATAAGTTAAGGTTTAGTATAAAGCTTCCGATAAACCGAAGCGAACCGAGTTGTGTTCCTTACGCTTATTTATTAAGGTTGAGTGCGGGAATTTAAGTGCTGAAGAGAAGCAGACCAATCATGGGCACGGGAAAGGGAGAAAACCTTGGGGGTTTTTAATAGGAAGGGTTCGGTCGTACTCGGCCTGGATATCAGTTCCACCGCCGTGAAACTACTCGAACTGGGTCAGAGCGGATCGCGCTACCGCGTCGAGAGCTACGCCGTGGTGCCGCTGCCGCCGCATGCCGTGGTGGAAAAGAGCATCGCCGACGTCGAGGCGGTGGGCGCGGCCATCGAGCGCGCGGTGAAACGCGCCGGGACGCGGGTAAAACACGCCGCGGTGGCGGTGGCCGGTTCGGCGGTGATCACCAAGGTGATCACCATGCCGGCGTCCTTGTCGGAAAGCGACATGGAAAACCAGATTCGCCTGGAGGCGGATCAATACATCCCTTACCCGATGGAAGAGGTGAATCTCGATTTTCAGGTGTTGGGCCCTTCCGAGAAGAAGCCCGACACGGTGGACGTGTTGCTGGCGGCGTCGCGCAGCGAGAACGTGGACGTGCGGGTCGCGGCGGTGGAATTGGGCGGACTGATCGCCAAGATCGTCGACGTCGAGGCTTTCGCCATGGAGAGCGCCTTCGGCTTGTTGAGCGCGCAACTGCCGGAGGGGGGCGCGGGCAAGATCATCGCGGTGGCCGACGTCGGCGCCACCATGACCACCCTCAATGTCTTGAGCAATTTCAAAATCATTTATACCCGCGAGCAGGTCTTCGGCGGCAAGCAGCTTACCGAAGAGATCCAGCGCCGTTACGGTCTGTCTTATGAAGAAGCGGGCATGGCTAAAAAACAGGGGGGGTTGCCCGACAATTACCTTCCCGAAGTCCTGGAGCCGTTTAAAGAGGCGATGGCGCAACAGGTCAGCCGTTCCTTGCAATTTTTCTTTTCATCGAGCCAGTACAACAACGTCGATCATATCGTGCTGGCCGGCGGATGCGCGTCGATTCCCGGCATCGATGAATTGATCGAGCAAAAGATCGGCACCAGCACTACCATCGCCAACCCCTTCTCCACCATGGCCTTGTCGTCCAAGGTCAAGGCCCATGCCTTGAGCGGCGATGCATCGTCGCTGATGATCGCCTGCGGCTTGGCCATGAGGAGCTTCGACCGATGACTCGTATCAATCTTCTGCCATGGCGTGAGCAGCAACGCAAAGAAAGTGAACGCCAGTTTTATACCGCGGCCGGCGGCGCGGTTGTGATGACGTTGCTGGTAGTGGGTTATATCCATATCCATATGACCGGCGTGATCGATCAGCAAAATGCCCGCAACGAATTTCTGACCAAAGAGATTGCGGCGGTCGACGCCCAGATCGCGGAAATCAAAGAGCTCGAGACCGAAAAGAGCCAGTTGCTGGCGCGCATGAAAGTCATAGAGCAGCTGCAAAGTCAGCGGCCGCAGATGGTCCACTTGTTTGACGAGCTGGTGAAAACCGCGCCCGAGGGCGTTTATATCACCAGCGTCAAGCAAAACGGTTCGTCCATCATTGTGGAAGGCGTGGCGCAATCCAACGCCCGGGTATCGGCGTTTATGCGTAACATCGACCAGTCGAGGTGGATGTCGAGTCCGAAATTGAACGTCATCGAAGCCATGACTAAAGACGGCCAGCGGGCGAGCAAGTTTGTGCTCGACATCAAGCAAATCACCGAAAGCGCGACGGCCCCCAACCCGGATGCGACCACATGACCTTCGAAGAAATCAAGCAACAGTTACAGGGGCTGGAGTTCAGTGACATCGGTAATTGGCCGGTGTTCGCCAAGGTCGGCGCCGTGGTGATCCTCTGCAGTGCAGTATTGGGTGCCGGATTTTGGTTCGATACCCGCGGCCAGCTGGAACAATTGGAGGCGGCCGAAAAACAAGAAGCCGAGTTCAAGCAGAGTTTTGAAGGCAAGCAACACAAGGCCGCTAATCTGCAGATATATCGCGAACAGATGGCGGAAATGAAACGTTCGTTCGGGACCATGTTGCGCCAGCTACCTTCCAAGACGGAGATCGCCGAGTTGCTGGTGGACATTTCGCAAACCGGTTTGAGCAACGGTTTGGAGTTCGAATTGTTCAAGCCGGATGTGGAAAAACCCGCGGAGTTTTATGTCGAGCTGCCGATCAAGATCAAGGTGACAGGCAATTATCACGAATTCGGCAGTTTCGTCAGTGGCGTGGCGCAATTGCCACGCATCGTCACCTTGCACGATATCAATATCGTTCCGGCGAAAGAAGGCGGCGAATTGACCATGGAGTTGACGGCTAAAACCTATCGTTATCTCGAGGAGGGCGCGCAATGAGTGCAGGCGGCGCGCAATTTATTAACCCATCTCGCCAGCCTGATCTATGGCGCTTGGTGTGGATGGGCTTGCTGAGTTTGACGCTGGTGGCTTGTAGCGGCGATAGGATGGACGACTTACGCGCCTATGTGGAAGCCACCAAGGCCAAGCCCGGCGGCAGAGTAGAACCGATACCCGAGGTCAAGCCGTTCGAGTCCTTCATGTATCAAACGGCCGGTCGTAAATCGCCCTTCGACACATGGACCGCCAATACCGGCACGTCGCGCAAGAACGCCGTGCCGGGTACCGGTCCGGCGCCGGATGACAATCGCCGCAAGGAGGCCCTGGAGTCTTTCCCATTGGATACCTTGCGGATGGTCGGCACACTTTCCCAAAAAGACGGGATGTGGGCCATAGTTAAAGCCCCGGACGGCCTGGTTTACCGGGTTGCCCGCAATAACTACATGGGACAAAACCATGGTCGGGTGGCGCGGGTGAGCGAAGACCGGATCGACCTGACGGAGATCGTTCCCGATGGGTTGGGAGGATGGCAGGAGCGCCAAGCGGGTTTGGCGTTAGCAGAATAATCCCCATAGGGAGCCAGATGTGATGAGCGGAACACAACGGATGAGAGTGAGAATAATGGCTAGCATAGGCAAACGAAGGGTGCTGCTGCATTACTGTACTTTGGTCGCGATGATAGTGTTGCCGGTGCTGGGCGCGCCGGCGCGGGCGGCCGACGGAGCGGCGCCGCAATTGGAGGATGTGACCTTTCTGGCCTTGCCAGGCAACCGGGTGCAGGTGGATTTGACCCTGTCCGGTCCGGTGCCCGAGCCCAGCAATTTCACCACCGACACCCCGGCGCGCATCGCCCTGGATTTTCCCGGTACTACCAGCAACCTCGCCAAGAAAACTCATGCGGTGGGGATAGGTGCGGTGACCGGCATCGCCGCCGTGCAGGGCAAGGACCGCACCCGGGTGGTGGTGGATCTGGTCAAGAAAGTGCCTTACCAGACCCGCATCGAAGGCAATCATTTTTATATCACCATCGAAAGCGGCGAAGTGGTGGCCGCCAGTCCCAGCCCGTCTTCCTTGGGCGGCGTCGCTAGTGCGCCTTCCGCACCGGGCAAAGCCGCCTTCCGCATCGACAACGTGGATTTCCGCCGGGGTGAAAAGGGCGAGGCGCGCATCGTGGTTTCTTTATCCGATGCGGCCGCGCCGGTCAATGTGCGCGAACAGGGTGGCAAACTGGTACTGGAGTTCGCCGGAACCGCCTTGCCCAAAGAATTGGAGCGGCGCATGGACGTGGTGGACTTCGCCACGCCGGTGAGCATGGTCGACGCCTTCAGCGTGGGCCACGACGCGCGCCTGGTGATCAGCGCCTCAGGCACTTTTGAACACCTGGCCTATCAGACCGATCGCCAGTTCACCTTGGAAGTGAAGCCGGTCACCAAGACCGCCCAGGAGCAGAAGAAGAAAGCGGAACAGGGTTATACCGGCGAGAAGCTGTCGCTCAATTTCCAAGACATCGAGGTACGCGCCGCGCTGCAGATCATCGCCGATTTCACCGGTTTGAACATCGTGGTGAGCGACACCGTGCAAGGCGCCATCAGCCTGCGCTTGAAAGACGTACCGTGGGATCAAGCCATGGACATCATTCTGCGCAGCAAGGCCCTTGCCATGCGCAAAAACGGCAATGTAATCCTGGTGGCGCCCGGCGCGGAAATCGCCGCCCGCGAAAAAGAGGATTTAGAGTCTCAGAAACAAATCACCGAACTGGAGCCTTTGCGTTCCGAGCTGGTGCAAGTCAATTACGCCAAGGCTTCCGATTTCGCCACCCTGATCCGCTCCAAGGAAAGCTCGTTGTTGTCCGAGCGCGGCAACGTCACCGTGGACGAGCGCACCAACTCGCTGCTAATTCAGGACACCGCCGGCCGCCTAGCCGAGATCCGTAAAGTAGTAACCGATCTGGATATCCCGGTGCGGCAGGTACTCATCGAATCGCGCATTGTCATCGCCAACGACGACTACAGCCGTGAGTTGGGCGTGCGCTTCGGGGCGACCAGCATCCAAAAGAACGGTGACAGCGGCCTGGTCAGCGTCACCGGGTCGGCGGCGGGTAACGACACCGTGATGGGAAGTGCCTTGGACAATCTCGCCACCACCGGCCAGGTCTTCCCGGTGACCGCCCCCAGCCTCATCGACCGGCTGGGCGTGAATCTGCCGGTGGCCTCGCCCGCCGGCCGCATCGGTCTGGCCCTGCTCGGCCAGGATTACCTGGTGGATCTTGAATTGTCCGCCCTGCAGGCCGAAGGGCGCGGTGAGGTGGTCTCCAATCCCCGGGTGATCACCGCCAACCAAAAAGAGGCCCTCATCGAACAGGGTGTGGAGATCCCCTATCAGGAAGCCAGTTCCAGCGGCGCCACCTCGGTGTCCTTCAAAAAAGCGGTGCTGAGTTTGAAAGTCAAACCGCAAATCACCCCCGACGACCGGGTCATCATGGATCTGAATGTGACTAAAGATACCGTGGGCCAGGTATTCGGCGGTGTGCCCAGTATCAATACCCGCGAAATCAACACCCAGGTGCTGGTGGAAAACGGGGAGACCGTGGTGCTCGGTGGCATCTATGAACAGACCCGCAGTCACCAAGTGAGCAAAGTGCCATTATTGGGGGATTTGCCGGTGCTGGGCGCCTTGTTCCGTAATACCACCAATGTCGATGACAAGGTGGAGTTGTTGATCTTCATCACCCCCAAGATTTTAAAAGAAGGCCTGGGCGGACGTTGAGCGGACTAAGTGAAATTGGCGAGTTGATGAGTCCGATGTATAAAATTATTGAGCGGCGTATCAGTGGGGCGTGCGAGAGTTTGCCGTCATCCTACGTCGCTGGAGGTCAGGTATGTTGAACATGATAAAAATGACAGGTGTGTTGTTAATGATCGCGGTCTTGAGCGCCTGCGGCGGCGGGGATGGGTTTAGCGGCGGGACAACGCCAGAGCCTGACCCGTCCGAACAGCCTCCCAGTGATAGCAATTCCGCAGTGACCGCGGCGATTAGTCTAGCGACCAGTCAAATATCGATCAAATCGGACAACTCGGACAGCGCCACCGTCACCGCGACGGTGCTGGACGCCAATAACGCGGTGGTACCGGGCGTAGATGTGGCCTTCAAGGCCAGCGGCGGTCAATTGACCGCATCCGCGGTGAAAACCGATGACACGGGCAAGGCCACGGTGTTACTTTCTTCGGGTAGCAGTGATCCAAGCAACCGCATCGCCACCGTCACCGCCACGGTAACCGGTATCGCCCCAGCACAGATACCCGTCAAAATCAGCGGTTCGACTATCACTATTACGGCGAGTAAGACTTCGCTGATTCCCGTTACCGCGCCCACCGCGACCTTGACGCTGACCGCCAAGAACGCGAGCGGCCAAGGTGTTTACAATGCCCCGTTGACCTTGAGTGTTGCCGGGGTTGGCGCCACGCCGGGTGTGGCTACACTGTCTGCCACCACCGGCAATACCGATGTGTCGGGTGTGTTGAGCGCCACCATTACCGGCAGCTCGCCGGGCACCGTGCGTCTGGCGGTCAGCGGCTTGGGCTATGCCGCCACCCAAGATTTCACCGTGGTGTCGGTGGCCAGCGCCTTCCAGATCACGGCACCGACTTCCAGTCCGGCCTCCGCCTCTATCGGTTCCAATCTCACCGTCACCGTCTCGGCGCCCAATTCGAGCAGTGTAAGGTTCGTCACCACCTTGGGTGTATGGGACGGTTCGGCCAATTCCATGGTGATCAAGCCGGTAAGCGGCGGGGTAGCCTCCGCGGTACTGAGCTCCGCGGTCAATGGTGGTGTCGCGAATGTGCAGGTCTTGGATGCCAATAATTCGACGATCCAGGATTCCATCGCGGTATTGATATCCGCCCCGGCCAGCACGGCCAGCGCGATTACTCTGCAATCGGATGTCAGCGTACTGGCGCCAAGTAGCGGCGGTTTGGTAAATCAGGCGATTTTGACCGCCACGGTGAAAAATGCCAGCCTGCAACCCGTCGCCAACGCCGCGGTGATCTTTTCCATCTCCAGCGCCACCGGCGGCGGCGAGTCCCTATCGATAGCCTATGGGCTTACTGATTCCGCCGGTGAAATCAAATCGACATTCACCTCCGGCAATTTAGCTTCTACACAAAGTGGCGTAGTGGTGACGGCGACGGTAGTGGATGCTGCAGGTGTGATGATTGACTCCGCGGACAAGAGCATCGTGATCGGCGGTGCCGCGGGTTCCGTGGTGGTCGGCGGCGGCACCGAGGTGGCTGCGCTCGACCCGGCTACCTATTCTTATCCCATGTCAGTGTTGGTGGCGGACACCAACGGCAATGCCATCAGCGGCGCGGTAGTCACCTTGAGCGTATGGCCCGCCTATTACGCCGGCGGCTATTGGGTCGACACTGATCCCGATCCTTCTCCGGACGCGGTGATATGTGGGGTGGCTCGATTCGGCGCGTCCCTTAACGAGGATGGTAATGAGAATCTTACTCTGGATGCGGGCGAAGACATTGGACCCAATGAGGATCTGAACAGTAATGGGTCATTGGATATCCCGACGGATCTCAATGGAGACGGTGACTATGTGGATGCGGGTGAGAACCCGGGTGTGGCTTATGTGGATAATGGAATAACCATCCGGCTAAGCGAAGATTTGGATGGCGATGCGGCGCCCGATTTTGTGCTCCCTGATGGCCAGCTCACGCCTGGCAATTCCGCGGGTGGTGCCGCGCCCCGTACCCTGGTCACCGACTCCAATGGAGTGGCGACCTTCAGCCTGGTTTACCTCAAGGCCCACGCGGCCTGGATCAAAACCCGTATCCGTGCCAGCGTCGAGGTCTTCGGCACCGAAACCACCGGCACGATAAACTTATGGCTCCCGGCGCAAAGGGAAGAGGCCGAATCATGTCTATTGCCGGATTCGCCATTTAATCCGGCGGGTCTGTAATTTCGGAGCTGGGGGCAAGCCGGGCGGTTTGCCCCCAGTTCACTTGTTAAATTCTTTTGTTTGTTTGCGTGAACGCGGTTTGCTTGTTTGCCTTGCCTACTCCCCCGCCTCATGACGTAGGATAGGCCCGTGAACACTCCCCGCAACATCTTCCTCATCGGCCTCATGGGCGCCGGCAAGTCGACCATCGGACGGCAGTTGGCCAAGGAATTGGGCTGGGACTTCGTCGACAGCGATCACGAGATCGAGGCGCGCACCGGCGCCAGTATTCCGCTGATCTTCGATGTGGAGGGCGAGGCGGGTTTCCGTCTGCGGGAAAAAAAGGTGATCGACGAGTTGACCCGGCGCGAGCGCATCGTGCTCGCCACCGGCGGCGGGGTGGTGCTGGACCCGGAAAACCGCGCCCATTTGGCGGCGCGCGGGACGGTGGTGTATCTCTCCGCGACGGCGGATCAGCTCTTAGCCCGCACCGCCAAGGACCGCAACCGTCCGCTGCTGCAGATCGCCGATCCGCGCGCCAAGCTGGAAAGTCTGCTGGAGATCCGCGACCCGCTTTACCGCGAGATCGCCGATCTGGTGGTGGATACCGGCAAACGCTCGGTGCGCACCGCCGAACGGGAAATCCTTGCTAAAATGCGTGAGCGCGGCCTGGCGGACTGAGCGCGGCCGAAAATCCGCCAGGCCGGCTAGACGCGAAGGACGCCAAGATGAAAATTTTAGGGGGGCTTGATCAATTCGCCAGGCCGGGTGTGACCTAAGATAGGTCAACAGGCCCTAGTGTGTAGCGCGTCGTGAATTCAGAAACGGAAATCTCCCCTCCTTGTATCAAGGAGGGGTGCCCCGCAGGGGCGGGGTGGTTGATACATGGTGCACGATCAACAGGAACCCACCACCCCGGCGCTAGCGCGCCACCCCTCCTCTATTGAGGAGGGGAGTGATGAAACAGTCATAAGCGTGCGCCATGCGCGCGAAACCACAATGGATCGTGCGCACGGCGCACGGCGATTACTCCTCAAACAAAGTATTACTCGCGAGTGGGTGATGAGCATTAAAACTTTAAACGTAGCGCTGGGCGAACGCAGTTACCCTATTCATATCGGCGCCGGTCTGCTCGGCCGGCCCGAGCTGGTGAAGCCGCATGTGGCGGGGCGGCAGGTGCTGATCGTGAGCAACGAGACCGTCGCGCCGCTTTATCTGGCGCGCGCCCGCGCCTTGTTCGAAGGCTTCGACTGCGCCGAGGTCATCCTGCCCGACGGCGAGCAATACAAAACCCTGGACGTGCTCAATCGTATCTTCGATACGCTGCTGGAAAAACACTATGACCGCCGCGTCACCCTGGTGGCCCTCGGCGGCGGCGTAGTGGGCGACATGACCGGTTTCGCCGCCGCCTGTTATCAGCGCGGCGTGCCTTTCATTCAAATCCCCACGACGCTGCTGGCGCAGGTCGATTCCTCGGTGGGTGGCAAGACCGGCGTGAATCATCCCCTCGGTAAAAATATGATCGGCGCTTTTCACCAGCCGCGCTGCGTGTTGATCGACACCGCCACGCTGGACACCCTGCCCGATTGCGAATTGAGCGCGGGTCTCGCCGAGGTGATCAAATACGGGCTGATTCGCGATCCGGGTTTTTTCACCTGGCTAGAAAATAATATAGACGCTCTGCTGGCCCGCGATAAAACCGCGCTGGACGAGGCCATCGAGCGTTCCTGCCGCAACAAGGCCGAGGTGGTGGCGGCGGATGAACATGAGGGCGGCGTGCGCGCCCTGCTCAATCTCGGCCATACCTTCGGCCACGCCATCGAAACCGGCATGGGTTACGGCCGGTGGTTGCACGGCGAAGGCGTGGCCGCCGGCATGCTGATGGCCGCCGCCCTCTCCGCCCGTTTGGACTGGCTGAAGGAGACTGAAGTGGCGCGCATCGAGGCGCTGCTGTTGCGGGCCCGGCTGCCGGTGCGCGGCCCGCGCGCATTGACCACCGAGCGCGTGCTCGAACTGATGGCGGTGGACAAAAAGGCGCAGGACGGCCGGATCCGCCTGGTGCTGCTGCGCGCCCTCGGCGAAGGCATCGTCACGGCGGACTACGCACCGACGCTGTTACGTGCGATCATCGACGACTATCGGGCCCCGTAGAGGCAAGCCTACTTAAGAATATGAACAGTGACGCGCGTCATCATGAATTCCATCTCGCGCCCTATGCCGCGACGGTAGCCCGTTCCCGCGGCCGTCACCACGCCGAGCCGGCGCCGACCTATCGCAGTGAATACCAGCGCGACCGCGATCGCGTCATCCACTCCGGCGCCTTCCGCCGTCTCGAATACAAGACCCAGGTGTTCGTCAACCACGAAGGCGATATGTTTCGCACCCGCCTCACCCATTCGGTCGAGGTGGCGCAGATCGGCCGCACCATCGCCCGCACCCTGCAACTCAACGAAGATCTCACCGAAGCCATCGCTCTCGCTCATGACCTCGGTCACACGCCGTTCGGCCACGCCGGTCAAGACGCCCTCAATCACTGCATGAAAGACCATGGCGGTTTCGAACATAACCTCCAGTCGCTGCGGGTGGTGGATAAATTGGAGGAGCGTTACGCGGAATTCAGCGGGCTTAATCTAAGCTTCGAGACGCGGGAAGGTATTCTGAAACACTGCGCCTTGAGCAAGGCCGTCGAACTCGGCGACATCGGCGAGCGTTTCCTCAACAAACAGCAGCCGGGCCTGGAGGCCCAGCTCGCCAACGTCGCCGACGAGATCGCCTACAATAATCACGATGTGGACGATGGCCTGCGCTCCGGCCTGGTGAGCTTGGAGCAGCTGCAAGAGATACGGCTGTTCCATGATCAATATGTGGCGGTCAAACGCGCCTATCCGGACCTCGCGCAGCGCCGCGTCATTTACGAGGTGGTGCGGCGCATGATCAATATCCAAGTCACCGATCTGGTGGAGTCCAGCCGCCGGCACTTGCAGGCCGCGGTCCCCGCCGACATCGACGCAGTGCGCGCGCAAGCAGCGCCCTTGATCGGTTTCAGTGATGGCATGCGCGAACAGAATCTCGAGTTGAAACGCTTCCTGCGTAAACACCTCTATCAGCATTACCGGGTGCGGCGCATGAGCGCGAAGGCGCAGCGGGTGATCCGCGCCTTGTTCGAGGTCTTCATGGAAGACCCGCAACTTCTGCCGCCGGAGTACGCGGCGCACAGCGCGCGCCTGCGCGACAAACACGGTGAGGCCGGCCACGCCCGCGCCTGCGCCGATTACATCGCCGGCATGACCGACCGTTACGCCATCGCCGAATACGAGCGGGTACTCAATCCGGCGCATTTGACGTAACATGCTGCGAAGCGTGAGCGGACACATGGTGTATGCGTATTTATCTACAAATACCAGCGAGCGAGGGTAATCCGCCGCGTTATTGCCAGTTCGTGTTGCAAGAAGATTTATTGGGCGGTTGGACGCTGGTCAAGGAAGCCGGGCGGCAGGACGGCGGCGGGCGGATCAAGCGTGAATATTATGTCAGCCGCGAAGAGGCGGAGCACGCCTTGATCAAAGCGCGCGATGCCCAGGTCGCCCGCGGTTATCAAGTCGTGTTCGTGCAAGGCGACCGCCTGGCACCGAGCCGCTGAAACGGCCGACTGGTTTAAGTCGCCGCGGCTGCGTGTTCCGCGCTTTAATAACGCCATCACAGTGAGGTGAGGATATGAATTCGGAACAAGATGGTTTGCTGCACGACGAGGCGGCACCGCATATCGCGCGGCTCGGTCTGCTCAGCGAACCATTCGCGGGTACCAGCGACGGCCAGCACTTTTTTTACGCCGACGCCAGCCGTGAACAGCGCTTGGATCTCATGCAACATCTCGCCCCTTACAGCGAGCTGCTGGTGGTGATCGGCGTGCCCGGCGTCGGCAAAACCACGCTCCTGCACCAGTTCGTGGCCCGCGCCAGTGAGACCTGGCGCATCGCGGTGGTGAGCGCCCAGCCAGGCATGGACTGCGACGAATTCATGACGCAGGTATTGGAAGGCTTCGACCTGCCCGGTGATGGCCAGTCCTCGGCCGACGCGCAGCGCGCCATGCTTGTCACCCATCTACGCGCCTTGCGGCAAAGCGCGCAAGTGCCCATGTTGCTGGTGGATGACGCCCATCTGCTCGATGCCGAGGTTTTGGAGCTGATTCTCAGTTTGGTCGAGGAAAACGACGCCGGACAGCTGCTGTCGGTGATGTTGTTCGGAAATCCCGCTTTGCAATCCAATTTGGCCGCCCCGGCCTTGGCGGCCTTGCAAAGCCGTATTGCCCACAGCTTCGATATTCCGCCGCTGAATGAACAGGAGACCGCCCGCTACATCCGCCACCGCATGCGCGCCGCCGGCGCCCAGGACGATGGACCATTCAATCCGGTGGTGACCGCTAAAATTTACGACGCTTCCGGCGGCATCCCTTCCGCCATTAACGAGCTGGCGCATCATTTCTTGTCCGACGCGCCCAGCGCCATGTCCGAACAGCGCGACCGGCCGCCGGGTGTAAAACGCGCCGCGCCCGGTGAAGCGAGAGTCGGCATCGACAAACGCTGGATCGCCGTGGCGGTGGCGGGCGTAGCGGTCGCCGCCGTGCTGCTGGTCGGGCGTTTCACTGATCAAGGTTCCGAAGGAGGCAAACCAGTGGACAACACGGCCACGGTATTGTCTTTGCCGCCGCCCGTCGATAGTGAGGCCGAATCGCGGGTCCTGCGCGACGAAAGTGAGCTGGCCTTGGGTGAAACGCCCGCTGAGGCGATGCCGCCCGAACCGGTATTTGAAGAGGCCGCGCCGGAGACAGCCGTTCCAGTGCCGGAAGCCGCCCCAGAAAGCGCGGTCGAGGTGACGCCTCCTCCCGTCAAACCGGTGCCGTCCGCGCCACCGCCACCGCCCAAGACGGTTGAGCCACGGGTGAAAGTGGTGGTACCGCCGGTGAAGAAGCCCGTCGTGGCGCCGGTCCCCGTTCCCGCTGCGCCAGGTGACATCAAACGCGAGGCCTGGTTACAGGGTCAACCGCCCGGCAGTTTCACCCTGCAATTGATGGCGCTCAAAGATGAAAATGACGTGCGCCGCACCATGGAAAAGTACAAATTGCAGGATCAGGCCGCCTATTTCACCATCCAACGCAACGGCCAGACCCTCTACGCTCTGGTCTATGGCGCCTATCCGTCGCGGGCCGAGGCCGTTCGCGCCGGCCAAAAATTACCCGTGGGCCTGGTCTCCGGCCAACCGTGGGCCCGCACCTTCAAGAGTATTCACGACGATATCCGCCAATAAAAAATAGGCAGGTGTGCAGCACACGTGGCATTCACATTCGGCGGGTCGTGTTGCACGTATCCGCTCTATGGTCCTTGACAACGAATCCGTTTCTGAATAGCGTTGGGTCCGCTGTCAAGAATAAGAATACCGCGAGTGCCATCATGGACCGGACTACTCCCCGCCGCGACACATCGGCAGCACCTCGGGGCTACCACAATGACCGCGGCGCCGCGTCGCGTCTACCCGGGCTCCCCGCCCTCGCTTCGCTCTCCTTGGCTCGTCGATGGCTTGGCATGTATTGAGTGCCGCGCTGCTTTTCCCAACCGCCGGCCTTGGCGATAACTACCAGCCGAGCAACACCGCGCAATCCTTTCCCACCCTGGAGCAGGCCGAGGCCGTCCTGCGCGCGGCCTACCCCGGCGGCGCCGATCTCACATTTGAGCACATTCTGAGCGAAACCCCCACGCACATTGTGCGTCTTTACTCCATACCCACCATCCCGCCCAATCCGCCTGTCTGGCTTAATTGCGACATACCAGGCGGCTACGCCTCAGGCCAGGCGCTGTGCGATGCGGCCCTGGCGCGCGACCCGCAGGGACCCTATGACAATATGCGCTATGTCGATTTCAACCCAGAGGGCTCCGACGGTGGCGGGGAAGGCAACCGGGGCGGATGCTTTTTATGTATCCCAGTCCTCCGTGGACTCCGGGGGCAGGTGTCCTGTTGTTTCATACTCAGCGTATGCGGTCCTGCCCCAGCAGCCATCCTTTCCTGAAAAACTATGTGCGCGCGATGGCCTGTGGCGGCGGACCCCCGACACATGGTAGCGGACCCGACCTGGCCTGCGGCAAGTCGCTCGCCTCGCTCACGGCGACCATTACGGTGACCCGGGCGGCCTGCCCCATACAGCCGTTACCGCCCATCACGGATCCAGCCGCCCTGTTGTTTGAAAACAACCCGAGGCGCTCGGACACTATATGCCTGGTTCCTGCCATGTCCACCGCCTTGAGCTGCCTTTTGACGGCGGCAACCAACGCCGGCGGCACCCCCAGCGTCGGGTCGGCCTGCCGGCCGGCGGCGTATAATCGGCATTTGGGAAACGTGTGGACTAAGTGGGTTAAGGAGCTGAGGGACAACAATAATCCAGCCTGCGCGGCGTTGCGTAGTGAAGTGAAGACGCATTTCAACGGGCATGGGTTGCTGAGGAGTCAGCGCCCCGTCCCCAACTCAAAACATATCACGGGTGAGGCGGTGGATGTGACCATCCGTCTACCTTCTGCCCAGATCGACACACTGGTGGCAGGCTGTCAACTGCGCCGTCCGTTACCTGTAAAAGACCGCGTCCATTTTATCCGCCGATGACAGGAGCACTGCGATGAACCGCCCCAAAACACTCAAACACCCGCTGCTGTCGGTGCTGACTAGTTGCCTGCTAGCCGCGGCGTCACAGGCCGCCGAGCCGCCCGCCAGCGTCAAAGTCTACGCCCAGAACTTCGGCGACCGGGTGGTTTATCATTACCGCGTCATTAATCACGGTCCTTATGAGATTGCGAGAGTGGCAATCGGGGATGACGAAAAAAATCACGACGACAATGATGACTATATTTTTGAGCTGATAGAATTACCGTTAGGCTGGGATTTCGACACGGGTATTCCGGCCACCAGCGTCACGACACCCCCGGATTGGGAGGCGTACATGATCGTGCCCGAAGAAAGCGAAGTGATGGCCCTCGCCTTTGGGAAAAAGGAAGGCGCCTCGGCAACGATCCTGCCCGGCCAAACCCTGGACGGCTTCCTCAGCATCACGCTGCCCAAGGCGGATGACGCCTATCGTAACGGTCACGCCACCGTTTATTTTACTGATGGCTATCCAACACGGGCGACGCTCCTCCTCGAACTCGCCGACACCACTCCACCTACTCTCAGCGTGAGCTTAACGCCCGCGACCCTCTGGCCGCCCAACGGCAAGCCTGTGCCCGTCACGGCTGCCATTACCGTGAAAGACGACTACGACCCCAACCCCGAGATCAAACTCGAATCCATCACCGCCAGCGAGCCGCTGCTGGCGGGTGACATCGCGGATGCCCAATTCGGTAGCGATGACCGGCGCTTCACCCTGAAAGCCAGGCGCGCAGGCGAAAATAAGTCAGGTCGTGTCTACACCGTCACCTACTCCGCCACCGATGCCTCCGGCAACAAAGCGACCGCCACCGCCGAGGTCACTGTTCCGCACGAGCAGGGCAAATAGCACCGTTGGGCGGAAGCCCAGCAGGCGTTCCGCCGCGTTGCTTAGAAAATGGGGCTCCCTAAAATATTTAGCCTAATGCCGTTCTTGCCGGCATTGCGTTGAAATGCCCGGCCTCGCGCTTGTATACTCCTGTCCCATTTCGCCTCCGGCGGGGATGGGTTCGCGCGCCCTTTAGCTTTAGGGCATGCTATGAAATCGGTCAGCTAGCGAGACAGGCGAAAAAAGAGTGAACATCACCGACACACCCTTGGGGCTTTATAGGCCCGAATTCGAAAAAGACAGTTGCGGCTTCGGGCTGATCGCCCAGATGGACGGCAAGGCCAGCCATTGGCTGGTGCAGACCGCCATCAACTCCCTGGCGTGTCTGACCCACCGCGGCGCGGTGGCGGCCGACGGCAAGACCGGCGACGGCTGCGGCATCTTGATGAAGCTGCCGGTCTCCTTCATGCGCGCGATGGCGGCCGAGGCGGGTTTCGACGTCGCCGAGCGCTTCGCGGTGGGCATGGTCTTTTTGAATCAGGACACCGCCAAAGCTGCTACGGCCAAACAGCGCGTGACCGGCGAATTGGTCGAGCAAGGTTTCAAGGTGCCTGGCTGGCGGGTGGTGCCGGTGGACCCCAGCGCCTGCGGCGCCGAGGCCCTTAAGAGCCTGCCCCATATCGAGCAGGTGTTCGTCGATATTCCCGCCGGCATGGACGACGCGGCCGCCGAGCGGCATTTGTACATCGCCCGCCGCCGCAGCGAAAAGGGCCTCGCCTCGCAGGACCCGGTGTTTTATATTCCCAGCCTGACCCGCCGCGTGTTGTCGTATAAAGGTTTGATCATGCCGGCCAACCTGCCGGTGTTTTACGGCGACCTGCAAGACGAACGCCTGGCCTCGGATCTCTGCGTCTTTCATCAGCGCTTCTCCACCAACACCTGGCCCGAATGGCGGCTGGCGCAGCCCTTCCGTTATCTCGCCCACAATGGCGAGATCAACACCGTGCAAGGCAATCGTTATTGGTCGGTGGCGCGCGGCAACAAATTCCAGATGCCCGCCATTCCCAATATGGACGACATCCGCCCGCTGGTGTCGATGACCGGCTCCGATTCCAGCAGTCTCGACAATATGCTGGAGGCCCTGCTGGCGGGCGGCATGGACATCTTCCGCGCCATGCGTCTCTTGATTCCGCCGGCGTGGAATAACGTCGAGACCATGGACCCTGATCTGCGCGCCTTCTACGAATACCACTCCATGCACATGGAACCCTGGGACGGCCCGGCCGGTATCGTGCTCACCGACGGCCGTTATGCCGCCTGCGTGATGGACCGCAACGGCCTGCGCCCCGCGCGTTACGTGGTGACCAAGGACCGCCACATCACCCTCGCCTCGGAAATCGGCGTGTATCCGTATAAGCCGGAAGACGTAGTGGCCAAGGGCCGCCTGCGTCCCGGCGAGATGATCGCCGCCGATACCTTTACCGGCGAGTTGCTGTTGCCGGCCGACATCGACACTCTGCTCAAGTCCCGGCAGCCTTATAAAGAATGGATGAAACAGAACGGCCGCAGTTTGGATGCCGGCCGTAACGAAGCGCCGCCCTCGCCGTGGGACGAGGAAACCGTGGCGGTGTACCAGAAGATGTTCCAGGTCAGCTTCGAGGAGCGCGACCAGGTGCTGCGGGTGCTGGCCGAGGCCGGACAAGAGGCGGTGGGCTCGATGGGCGACGATACGCCGATGCCGGTCCTGTCGCGCCAAGTGCGTTCGCTGTACGACTATTTCCGCCAGCAGTTCGCCCAGGTCACCAACCCGCCCATCGATCCGCTGCGCGAGCAGATCGTGATGTCGCTGGAGACCTGCTTCGGCCGCGAGCGCAACCTGTTCGAGGAAACCCCGGCTCATGCGACCCGGCTGGTGGCCGAGTCGCCGGTGCTGTCGGAGGAAAAATTCCAGAACCTGCTCAGCCTCGACGGTGTTGATTACGCCCATCAACGGCTCAGCCTGCAATACGATTCCGCCACGGGCCTGCGCGCCGCCATCGAGGCGATGTGCGATGCGGCGGAGGCGGCGGTGCGCGCCGGCAAGGTGATCCTGGTGTTGTCCGATCAAGGCATCGAGCCCGGCAAGTTGCCCATCCACGCCCTGCTCGCCACCGGCGCGGTGCATCATCGCTTGATCAACCGCGGCCTGCGCTGCGACGCCAACATCGTGGTGGAGACCGCCACCGCGCGCGACCCGCACCACTTCGCCGCGTTGATCGGTTACGGCGCGACGGCGGTGTTTCCCTATCTCGCGTATCAATGTCTGTACGATTTGCTGCGCAGCGGCGAGATCAAAGGCAAGGAAGTGGATCAGCTGGCGCCCGCCTATCGCAAGGGTATCAATAAGGGGCTGTACAAGATCATCTCCAAGATGGGCATCTCCACCATCGCCAGTTACCGCGGCGCCCAGCTGTTCGAGGCGCTCGGTCTCGGTAGTGAAGTGGTGGACCTGTGTTTCCCCGGCACCAGCAGCCGTATTCAGGGCGCCAACTTCGAGGACTTGGAGAGCGATCAGCAGCAACTGGCCCGCGAGGCCTGGTTGACCCGTAAGTCCATCCAGCAAGGCGGCCTGCTCAAGTTCATTCACGGCGGCGAATACCACGCCTACAATCCCGACGTGGTCACCACCTTGCGTCTTGCGGTGCAGAGCGGCGATTACGCGGATTATCAAAAATACGCGGCTATCGTCAACAGCCGGCCGGTCGCCACCTTCCGCGATCTGTTGAAGATCCGCGCCGGCATCACGCCGATCGCCATCGACGAAGTCGAGCCGGTGGAAGCCATCCTGCCGCGCTTCGATTCCGCCGGCATGTCGCTCGGCGCGCTCTCGCCCGAGGCGCACGAGGCGCTGGCCACGGCGATGAACCGCCTGGGCGGCCGTTCCAACTCCGGCGAGGGCGGCGAAGACCCGGCCCGCTACGGCACGGAACGGATGTCCAAGATCAAACAAGTGGCCTCCGGCCGGTTCGGCGTGACGCCCGCGTATCTGATCAACGCCGAGGTGTTGCAGATCAAGATCGCGCAGGGCGCCAAGCCCGGCGAGGGCGGCCAGCTGCCCGGCGACAAGGTCAACAAACTCATCGCGCGTCTGCGTTACGCGCGGCCCGGCGTGGCGCTGATCTCGCCGCCGCCGCATCACGACATTTATTCCATCGAAGACTTGGCGCAGCTGATCTTCGATTTGAAGCAGGTCAATCCCAAGGCGCTGGTGTCGGTGAAGCTGGTCGCCGAACCCGGCGTCGGTACCATTGCGGCCGGCGTCGCCAAGGCCTACGCGGACCTGATCACCATCGCCGGTTACGACGGCGGCACCGGCGCCAGTCCGCTCACCTCCATCAAATACGCGGGCGGACCGTGGGAGCTGGGCCTCACCGAGACCCATCAAACCCTGCGCCGCAACGATTTGCGCGACAAGGTGCGGCTGCAAACCGACGGTGGTCTGAAGACCGGTCTCGACGTGATCAAGGCCGCCATCCTCGGCGCCGAGAGTTTCGGTTTCGGCACCGGGCCGATGATCGCGCTGGGCTGCAAATATCTCCGCATCTGTCATTTGAACAACTGCGCCACCGGCGTCGCGACTCAGGACGATCATCTGCGCAAGGTGCATTTCATCGGCCTGCCCGAGATGGTGATGAATTATTTCCGCTTCATCGCCCGCGAGACCCGCGAGTGGCTGGCGGTACTCGGCGTGCGCAGCATGGCCGAATTGATCGGCCGCACCGATTTGCTGGAGATCGTCGAGGGCGAGACCGCCCGCCAGCGCCGTCTCGATTTGTCGCCCATTCTTTCCGACGGCGGCGTGGCCAAGGACAAACCGCAGTACTGTGTTTCGCCGAGTAATGCGCCCTTCGATAAGGGCGAGCTGGCGGAAAAAATGGTGCGCGATTGCCTCGACGCCATCGAGCATAAAAAAGGCGGCACCTTCAACTACGCGGTGCGTAACGTCAATCGCTCGATTGGTGCGCGCCTGTCCGGCGAGATCGCCCGCCGTCACGGCGACAAAGGCATGGAAGACGCGCCCATCACCTTGCATCTCACCGGCACGGCGGGTCAAAGTTTCGGCGTGTGGAACGCTGGCGGTTTGAATCTGATCCTCGAAGGCGACGCCAACGACTACGTCGGCAAAGGCATGGCCGCCGGCAAGCTGGTGATTTATCCGCCCAAGGGCAGTCAATTCGTTTCGCGCGAGACCGCCATCATCGGCAACACCTGTCTCTACGGCGCCACCGGCGGCAGCCTGTTCGCCGCGGGCATGGCCGGCGAGCGTTTCGCGGTACGCAACTCCGGCGCCCACGCGGTGGTGGAAGGTTGCGGCGATCACGCCTGCGAATACATGACCGGCGGTGTGGTGGTGGTGCTCGGCAACACCGGCCTCAACTTCGGCGCGGGCATGACCGGCGGTTTCAGCTTCGTGCTCGACATGGACAAGGGTTTCGTCGACCGCTACAACCACGAGTTGGTGGACATCCACCGCATCACCACCGAGCCGATGGAGGCCCACCGCAATTATCTGCGCGGCATCCTCCAAGAGTTCGTCGCCGAGACCGGCAGCGTGTGGGGCCGGGCGATTCTCGACGATTTCGCCTCCTACCTGCCGCGCTTCTGGCTGGTGAAACCCAAGGCCTTGGAGATCCACTCCTTGCTCGATAGTTTGCTCAATGCGGCGTAATGGGCCATGGCCCCCCGCCCCGCTGGTGTACAGGTTAGCCGTGATATGACAAAAAATTTCGAGTTTGTTGAGCTTCCGCGCCAAGATCCGCCGAAGACGCCGGCGGCGGTGCGCATTAAAGATTTCCGCGAAATCTACGGCCAGTTCGATCCCAAGAACGCGGTGACCCAGGCTTCGCGTTGTCTCGGCTGCGGCAATCCCTATTGCGAGTGGAAGTGCCCGGTGCACAACTACATCCCCAACTGGCTGAAGCTGGTGGAGGAAGGCAATATCTTCGAGGCGGCCGAGTTGTCGCACCGCACCAATTCTCTGCCGGAAGTCTGCGGCCGGGTCTGCCCGCAGGATCGTCTCTGCGAAGGCGCCTGTACGCTGAATGACGGCTTCGGCGCGGTGACCATCGGCTCCATCGAAAAATACATCACCAGCGAGGCGCTGAAACGCGGCTGGCGGCCGGACATGTCGGGCGTGGTGGCCACCGGTAAACGTGTCGCCATCATCGGCGCGGGCCCGGCGGGTTTGGGCTGCGCGGATGTGTTGGTGCGCAACGGTGTCGAGCCGGTGGTGTTCGATCGTTATGCCGAGATCGGCGGCCTGCTCACCTTCGGCATCCCCGAATTTAAATTGGAAAAAGAAGTGGTGCGCACCCGCCGCCAGTTGATGGAAGAGATGGGCGTCAAGTTCGTGCTCAACACCGACATCGGCAAGGACGTCCCCTTCCAAACATTATTGGATGAATACGACGCAGTGTTCCTCGGCATGGGCACCTACACCTATATGAAGGGCGGCTTCCCCGGCGAAAGTTTGCCCGGCGTTTACGAAGCCCTGCCGTTCTTGATTTCCAACATCAAACAACAACTCGGCATGCTGGAGCATCCCGCCGACTTCATCGACATGCAGGGTCGGCGTGTGGTGGTGCTGGGCGGCGGCGACACCGCCATGGATTGCAATCGCAGTTCCATCCGCCAAGGTGCCGAGAGCGTGACTTGCGCCTATCGCCGCGACGAAGCCAACATGCCCGGCTCCAAGCGCGAAGTGGCCAACGCCAAGGAAGAAGGCGTGGAATTTTTGTGGAACCGCCAGCCGGTGGAGCTGGTCGGCGACAATAAAGTGGAAGGCGTCAAAGTGGTCACCACCGAACTTGGCGCGCCCGACGCGCGCGGCCGCCGCACGCCGCAGGTTGTGCCGGGTTCGGAAGAGATCATCCTCGCCGACCGCGTGATCATCGCCTTCGGTTTTCAACCCAGCCCTGCGCCATGGTTCAGCGAGTTCGGCATTCAATGTGATGAGCGCGGCCGCGTGAAGGCGCCGGGCAACGGCGCGCGCAAGCATCAAACGACTAATCCCAAGGTGTTTGCTGGCGGCGATATGGTGCGCGGTTCTGATTTGGTGGTGACGGCGGTGTTCGAAGGCCGCAACGCGGCCGAGGGCATCCTCGATTATCTGGGAGTTTAATCCAACGCAAAGACGCGAAGGCGCAAAGAATAATGATTTATTGTTGGATTCTTTGTGACCTTCGCGTCTTTGCGCTTTGCGTTGAGATGTTTAAATGAGCGAACTTAAAAACGACCGTTTTCTCCGCGCCCTGCTCCGCCAGCCGGTGGACTGCACGCCGATCTGGATCATGCGCCAGGCCGGGCGGTATCTGCCCGAGTATCGCGCGACGCGCGCCAAGGCCGGGTCGTTCATGGATCTTTGCACCAATCCCGACTTGGCTTGCGAGGTGACGCTGCAACCGCTGGCGCGTTTCGATCTCGACGCCGCGATTCTCTTCTCCGATATCCTCACCATCCCCGACGCCATGGGTTTGGGCCTGAGCTTCGCGCAGGGTGAAGGCCCGCAATTCGCGCGTCCCGTGCGTAGCGCCGCCGATGTGGCCAAACTCGGTGTGCCCGATCCCGAAATCGAATTGCGGTACGTGATGGACGCGGTGCGGGTGATCCGCCGCGAATTGAACGGCCGTGTGCCGCTGATCGGTTTCTCCGGCAGCCCGTGGACCTTGGCCACTTATATGGTGGAAGGCAGCGGCAGCAAGGAATACTCGCACGTCAAAGGCATGTTGTTTGATCGCCCTGAGCTGCTGCATAAATTATTGGACACCACCGCGCGCTCGGTGACCAGTTATCTCAACGCCCAGATCGCCGCCGGCGCACAGGCGGTGATGATCTTCGACACCTGGGGCGGTGTGCTCAGTCCGCGCGACTATATTGAATTTTCCCTGCGCTACATGGCGCAGATCGTCGACGGCCTCACCCGTGAAAACGAAGGCCGCCGCGTGCCGGTGATACTCTTCACCAAAGGCGGCGGCGCCTGGCTGGAATCCATGGCCGAGACCGGTTGTGATGCGCTGGGCGTGGATTGGACCACCGACATCGGCGCGGCGCGGGCGCGGGTCGGTCACCAATTGGCGCTGCAAGGCAATATGGACCCCTGCGTGTTATACGCCGCGCCGGAACGCATCCGCGCCGAAGCCGCGACCATACTCAAATCCTACGGCAGCGGTAGCGGCCATGTGTTTAATCTCGGCCATGGCATCCACCAGCATATCAATCCCGACCACGTGAAGGTGCTGGTGGACAGCGTGCACGAGTTGAGTAAACCGTATCATCCAATGTAGGGTAGGTTAGCGTTTTTTGCGTAACCCACCATGGCGCGCCGTGAGGCGCACTTTGCATGTATTCAAGGAGTCGCTGCGCGGCGGGTTGGCGGGTTACGGCGCGACCCTCACCCCATCCCTCTCCCGCTCGCGGGAGAGGGGGGTCGGCCAAGAGTGCAATTAGATGGGCGCCTAACCCGCCCTACATCCAGCTGGCCGGTGCAATCACGTCTCGCGCCGCACACGAATTTGAGGAGCAGTTCTTTGATCGAACATTTCGAACCTTTGCGCAATATGGAAACCTTCAGCGATGAGATGTTCAATCGCATCATCGCCTTTCAAGAGCGCCAGCATCCGGCCTGGAATGCCGAACTGCCCTTTGCCCAGCGCATCGCCGGTCTGCCGCTGCATTATTTGATCTTCAGTTGTCCCGACCGCGATCCCGCCAAGTTCGGCCCCACGGTGGCGCCGTATATCCCGCTGCGCGACGAAATGCGCAAGATCGCGCTCTACGCGCGCCAAGTGGCGGAAGTGCCGGTGGTGTGCGATTTTCATCCCGGTAATGGCTTCGTCGGCAGCCTGCTGGCACGCGAGGGCGTGAAAGTGATCGGCGTGCGCGACCCGGCGGCCAAGCCGAATCAGATCAAAAATTTTTACGACCGCGAGGTGTATGAGCTGCGCGAGCAGGCCGTCGCCGACATCGGCTTTTCTTTCGACGTGGCTTTTTCATCGTGGATGCCGGCGGGCGTGAATCTCACGCCGGAGATCGTCAAGCACCGGCCCAAGCTCATCGTCTTCATCCACACCCAACACGTCAACGAAGAGACCGGCGTGCCGCAGACCGGCACGCCCGAAGCCTTCAGTGATTTGCCCGCCGGCTATGAACTCATACACGAGTGGGGGATGACGCGGCCCAAAGATATCTTGCACGAGGTGTGGCCCGATCTGACACCCAGCATCGAAGAGACCCGCTACGTCAAGGTGTATGTGGATGAGGGTTATCATCACATCGAAGTGCCGGACTATCTGCCCCCCGCCGAGGCTTATGATTGGGAGCGCGAGTTGGAGATGGCATTGCTGGCGATCCAGGCCAAGGAACATTTGCGCGCGCAAGGCGTACAGGTGTAGCCGCGATCACCGTTTGGTGAGATGAAGGCCGGCGGAAAAAGGCCTGATGGTTTCGCCTTTGCCGCCGGACCAAATTTGATTGGCGTCGTTTATTTCCACTTCGCAGATACGCAGCAGCGCATGCAGCGGTACGGCTGTAATTCGTAAATCTAGCCCTGATTGTGAAAGATGATTCCGTAAAACGATTTGCCGCGTGTCATGGTATACGCCGTTTTCTCATCTAGCGAATGTCACTGAGCAGCTGATCCATCATATGTTCCGCCTGCGCGGCGTAGCCGCCGCCGAATAAATTGAAATGATTCAGCACGTGATAGAGATTGTAGAGTTGCTTGCGCAGCGCGTAACCGTCATGCAGGGGATAGTGGTCGCGATAGGCCGCGTAAAAGCGCGGCGAAAAGCCGCCGAACAATTCGGTCATGGCGAGATCGGTTTCGCGATCGCCGTAATACACCGCCGGATCGAAGAGGACGGGCTCGCCGGTGGCCAGTGTCGCGTAATTACCCGACCAGAGATCACCGTGTAGTAGTGACGCGGTCGGTGCATGATTTCTCAACAAATCCGCGGCGGCTTCGAGCAAGTGTTCGCCTTTGCGGCGTAGCGCGGCGCCACAACCGCGTTGCGCGGCGAGTTGCAATTGATAACCCAGTCGTCGCTCGCGCCAGAATTCCGGCCAATCACCGCAGGGGCTGTTGAGCTGCGGTGTTGTGCCGATGGTGTTGTCGCGATGCCAACCGAAACGCGGCGCGGTGTGGCGATGCAGCGCGGCGAGTTGCGTGCCCAGGCGTTCGGCACTGTCAGCGTGTTCGCGGCCCAAGGGCAGATATTCGAGGACCAAATAGGCCGCTTCGCCGCTGATGCCCCAACAAACCGGTGCGGGGACACGGATCGCGCCGCTGTCGGCAAGGGCCTGCAAACCTTCCGCTTCCGCGACGAACATCTCGCTGACCGCGGCGTCATTGAGTTTGACGAAGTATTGCGCGTCCGCGCTTTCGGTGACGTGGGTTTGGTTGATGCAACCACCACCTACCGCCCGTTGCCGGACCGAGCTGAAGCGCCGTCCGGTGGCGGCGCCGATGGCTGCATCAATAGAGGACCAGGAAACCATGATGGTGAATGGTGTTTGGTAGGTATGGTTTTTATTGTAATAGAAATTGTCAGTGCTGCGCCTGCCCTGCGCGAGGCTTGGCTGGCGCAGAGCAGGTAGCGAGATGCTGAGGGAAGCGTTGCGGGTTATCCCGCGGCGCGGACGTTGGTATTATGAAATGCGCTCAGTTTGGTGGCGATCGCCGCGAGCAGATTGTCGAAGGATTTGGCGAAGGATTTGACACCCTCGTCTTCCAGTTGTTGAGTGATCGCCGCGAGGTCGAGGCCGGCGGTTTTGAGCGCGGCGAGTTGGGCATGCGCTTCATCCCAACCCGTCAGGAGGGTGGTTTGTGGCCGGCCGTGTTGCTTGTACGCGGCATAGGTGGCCGGCGGTATGGTGTTAACGGTATGGGGTCCGATCAGCGTCTCTATATACATCACATCACTGTAGTTGGGGTTCTTGACGCCGGTGCTGGCCCATAACAGGCGTTGGGCGGCGGCGCCCGCCTGCTTAAGGTTGTCAAAGCGCGGCGAGTTGAATAGGTGTTGATACCACTCGTAGGCCACTTTCGCGTTGGCAATGGCGATTTTTCCTTGCAGATTTTGTAACTGCTCACGTTCTGGGCCGGTGGCCTTCGCTATACGTTCGTCGAGTAATTTGTCTACTGTGGAATCGACGCGACTGACAAAGAAGCTTGCCACCGAGGCGATGCCACTCACCGGCAGGCCGCGCCGCAGACGCGCATCCAAGCCGGCGATATAGGCCTCGGTGACCGCTTTATATCGCTCCACCGAGAACAGCAGGGTGACGTTGACATTCAGCCCTTCCGCAGTCAGTTTCTCGAAGGCGACCACCCCTTCGCGGGTGGCCGGTACTTTGATCATCAGGTTGGCGCGGCCGACCCGTTTCCAGAGGCTGAGCGCTTCGGCGACTGTGGCCTCGGTGTCGTAAGCGAGATCGGGCGAGACTTCCAGGCTCACCATGCCGTCTTGACCCTGGCTGGACTTGTATACCGGGCTCAATAAATCGGCGGCGGCTTGAATGTCTTCGATGGCCAAGCTGAAGAAGGCCTCGCGCACATCGGGTTTGTGCGCCCCGCGGCTGAAACGGGCCAGGGCCTCATCATAATCCTTGGAGGCCGCGATGGCTTTCTCGAAAATGGTGGGATTGGAAGTGATGCCCCGCAACCCGTCATTCTCGATCATGCCCGCTAATTCACCGGAGCGTAGCATCTTGCGTTCGATGTTGTCGTACCAGACGCTTTGGCCGAATTCCTGTAGGCGTTTGAGTGGGTTCATGCAGCTTCTCCTTCAATGGCGCATCAAAGCTTTGGATATCTACCGAGGTTATCGGCGACTGGGGCATGAGGTTGAGGGCGGGCGGGGTATAGTGCTGTGACCCCTGCTTTTGCCGATGAGTTCCTTATTAGTTCCAGAGGCTGACATCCTTTCATGAATAAGCCTACACTTAAGGGACCTATTATTTATTCAGCGCTTCCTTAATTTAATATAGATTAAATGACTAGCTTAACGTAGAGAAATCGACCTTGCGGGTAAGGGAGGAACGAGTTATGTACTTAAAACATAAGGTATCAGGTTCGTTGGTAGAAGTCTTGGACATGGCCGCGTTGAGTGACCCCTGTCGGGGGTACTTGGCCGGGCGGTTCCATGCCGGCGAGGAAATGCAGGATCCCTCGGATTTCGCCAAGGGTGAGCTGAGTTTTCCCTCGGGCGAGGATCTGCCACGTTGCTGGAAGGATCCACGTTATAAAAATGTGATGTAACTAGGGCCTGTTGACGTTTCACATGGGCAGCCATAGAAATCCGCAGGCTAGAGCGACCATGCTCTGGTAGTTTCTCTTCAATTTGTCATACCTTGTCGCGATCGACCGAAAGTGCTTGAG
>JAHFRV010000037.1 GCA_023266095.1 Gammaproteobacteria bacterium
GCTGGCTGATGTCGGCTCCACGCATGATTTTGCTCTTCAGTTCTTCGTTATTCGTTATTCGCAGTGTACTACGCCTTTCCAGGATGAGAGGATGGCTTGGGGGACTTTTTCAGCAGGCTGCTAATGGGCGTGGCGTTAGATACGATGCAAATGGCAAATTCATGGGATTTTTGGAGCCAAGATGATGAGTCTAACGATTGAGATCGCAAGCGTACCGGATCGAGATGATGTCGTTGCTGAGATTTGGCAAGACAACAATATGGTGGCGGAGATGCGGCGCGCTATTGATGGCCGCTTTACACTGGAAATATATGCCAACCAGGGTCACAATTCCTGGGTGTTTGACCTACAGGAGTGGCTGGCGGCGTTGGCGGAGGCACGGAAACGGCTGGCTTGATGTTGCAAGGAGCGAGCAAAGTTTCGAAAAAATCTCCCGGGACAAGGGACCGTTCGAAAAGGGCATCGACGGCATCTACAAGAATGCCCGTCCGCCGCCCGACTATGTGATCGGCGAGGCGAAGTATGGCGGCGGCGGGCTGGGCAAGACGCGGGACGGCCGGCAGATGGGTGATGATTGGGTGAATGGCACGAAGACGGGGTTTGACCGGTTGGAAACTGCGGTGGGCAAAGAGATTGCCCGCGATATTCGCCGGTCAATGGCAGGAGATGGTGTAGAGAAGTGGCTGCTTCGAGTTGACGAATCCGGTAACGTGACCAAGCAAGTGCTTGATGTGGCGGGATACGTCATCAAGTAAAGATCGGACGACATCATTATGAAACCGTTTATGACATTGTGTGACAAGCTTATGGGTCGAGAATATTTCGACAAGTGGGTTGATTGGAGTCTGAATAAGGCGATTCCTGAAGATAAGGATTTTGCTCTTCGACAAACATTCAAAGATCAAAAATATCGCGCGCAATTCATCTTCACCCTGTTCAAATACCACTACGACGTTTTATTCATGCGCTACTCCCGCGGCGACCCGCTGGACGAACTAAAAGCGTTCCTCCCGGAAGTCGTATCCGCCTGGGAGTGGGCCTACGAAGAAGAAATCAACGTCTTCAGCGCGGAAGAAATGGCGGGCAGAAAACAGTTCCGCCGCAACCGCGACATCTACGTGATCTGCCTGTGGCTCATCTCGATCGCGATCTGCCTGGAGGCGGACGATGAGTTGATGGCCCGCATGATCAAACTGATCGGCAACGAAGGCGAGGACCGGCTGTACGAATCCCTGCTGGCCACCCGCGTGACCGGCCGCAAGCCCGCACCGGCGCTGCTCTACCCCAAACCCTACGAGCCGCTGTACTACTGCATCGTGACGCCGGAACGGGTCGACGAATGGATGAAACAGTTCCTCAAGCAATGGTATCCGGCGCTGAAGGGCACTTACTGGCACGACTGCCACAAGGGACCCGATGGCGGCGGCTACTTCGGCTACTGGTGCTTCGAGGCCGCGGGCGTGGTCAAGGCGTTTCACCTGGATGACAGCCCGTTTCGGGACATGGCCTATTATCCCAGGGACGTGGCCGGGTACCGGGCGTAGTGATCTTGCCCCGATTTTCCGGACACCGGTTAAGCCGCTTGCCGCGCTTCGCCGCATCCGGGCAAGAATTAAGGAACCTCTGATTTATTCAGAGGTTCCCGCGGCACAGGGAAGAGCGAAGCGAAGGGTCCTGCCGCCCTTTTCAATGGCGGCAGGCCATTGAAAATGAAGGAAAGCGAAAATCACATTTTTCGCTTTCCGTGCTCTGAGAATTCCAGGATGGAATTATTCAGGGCTTTCTTAAGAAAAATAACCCAAGTTGTTCCAGGAAAAACGCCGAGCCCGCAACTCGCACCGCCGTCTCATGTCCGACACACCGCCGCATTTACATCCGCTCTGCCGCTACGATGAACTTACGCCTGGCGAAAGCCGGGAGTTTCCTCTTCCCGGCGGCGACACGCGCTCCCTGTTCGCGGTTCGTCAGCAACAAAGGATCTACGTCTATCTCAACAGCTGTCCACATACCGGCGTTCCGCTCAATTGGGAAGAACATCAATTTCTAAACTTCGACCACAGCCTGATCCAATGCAGTCTGCACGGCGCGCAATTCCGTATCGAAGATGGCTTGTGCATCTGGGGACCCTGCTTGCACCAACACCTCACTGCACTGCCGGCCCACATCGAGGGATCAACGGTGTGGGTGGATTTGGGCGCGCTACCCGGGCAAGCTAGGCGCTCGCGTTAGAATCTGTTCATGATCTCGATCATGAACAGGTAAACAGCCTCTGTAATTCCTCGGCTATACGTGACTAGCCACCACCAACAGACCTGCAACCGGATTACCCGCCTCCAGGCGTAGCGTGACCTCATCCAGGCCGAGAACCTCGAGTCCCGTGTCCATCAGCGCGGTTCGCACCAATGCTCTGGTATGGCCATAACGGCCGTGGGGTGCGATGTGATAACCCTGCGGCGCATCCTCGGCCGTGGCGAGTTCCACGGTAAAGACGAATCGCCCCTCGGCGCGCAGCGCACCGGCGGTCGCCTTGCATATCGCATCGAGCGCGCCGAAATAACACAGGGTGTCGGCGGAGACGATCAGATCCCAGGCCACGGCATGTGCCCCGAGAAATTCGGTGAGTTCGGCCTGCACGAGTTCATCATAGACATCGCGGCCCGCGGCCTTGCTCAGCATGCCGGGCGATAAATCGACACCGCTCAAACGGCGCGCGTAAGGCCGCAACAGCGGACCGCACAAGCCGGTGCCGCAGCCGGCGTCGAGCACGGCCAGCTGTGCGCCGGCGCTACCCAACTGCTGCGCGACAGCCGCCGCCACCAGGGCCGGTGCCTGATAATCGAGGCGTTTAAGCACAACATCGAAGCTGCCGGCGAAATGGTCGAAGGTCTGGCGCACATAGGCATCGGACGCCCGCGTCGGCACGCCCTCGCCCGAGCAGGCCGCGCGCATATGCCGCGCCACCGGGTTGTCCGGTTCCTGCGCCAGCCATTGCTCGTACACCGCCACCGCGTCGGCCGTGCGTCCCGCGGCATAGAGCAGGCGGCCGAGATTGAGGTAGGCATCGCTATGTTGGGGCTTGAGTAATATCGCCTGACGATAAGCGGACAGCGCCTCGTCGACGCGGCCCAACTTCTTCAGGGCATTGCCGAGGTTGTGATAGGCATCGGCATAGCGCGGCGCGCGGCGCAGCGCATCGTTATAAGCCGCCACGGCTTCGTCGTAACGGCCCAGTTGCTTGAGGGCGACGCCGAGATTGTTATAGGCCTCGGCATGGTCGGGCTGGAGCGAGATGAGCCTGCGGTACATCTCAGCGGCGTCCGCCGCGCGCCCCTGCTCCTTGTAGACATTGCCGAGGTTGTTATAGGCGGCGGCATAGTCGGGCTGTAATTGTATTGCACTCTGAATGAGTCGCGCCGCCTTTTCGCTCTGGCCGCGTTGATGGCACAACACGCCGTAATAATGCAGGGCATCGGGCTGCGCGGGCACGGCTTGCAGGATGTTCTCGTAGAGTTCCGCCGCGTTGGCGAGCTTACCTTCGCGATGGAGTGTCATGGCTGCAGCCAGGGCATCGGCTACGCGGATACGGCCCGGCCTCTGTCGACCTCGTCCCATACCTCTGCTTCCTTCAATACTCAATCATCGGTTCGTTCAGGAAAGACTATCACCAAGCCCCGCATCAGCCCCTCACACGCGGCAGGTCACTTGTTCATCACGCCTCTTTGAAATACTATTCACCGAGCTCTATCCAGACGGCGAGCTTATCACTCAGCCTCGCCCGTGCAATAGCGTTCCCCGCACTACCCACGTTGCCTTCCAGGGGCCGGGCAGCGTGCGCGCATGGCCATCTCGGCAACCCATCAAACCCCATGCGGCTAGCCAATGGGTGACGTCACAGGCCGACATGGTCTATCCCTTTCACCACCGCCAGTGGCATTTGAGCCGATCTCGGTGCAAAATCTCGCTACACAGGGAAATGCAAACATGGATGGCAGCGGAGCTTGCATATGAAAGGGGCACTTACCTCAGCTAGACGCGGGTGTGTGTGGTTATTGGTCTTGATCGTCGCAGGCGCAGGATGCGCCGTCGCTCCCAAGCCGCCGCCGGCGGAGCGTAGCGTTGAGCCCCCACCGAGCGCGGAACCCGCCCCGGAAGTCACACCGCCCGGGCCAGAACCGCTCTCCTCCGAGGCGAAAGCGGAATCGCGCGAACGTGCTTTGCGCGCCCTGGAGCTGCTCGACGCCGGGCAGGAGGCGGCGGCCCAACGTGAACTCGCCGAAGCCCGCCGTCTCGACCCCGGCAGTGAGCTGGCGCAAAGTCTCCTCCATCAGATCAACGTCAATCCGCAGCAGGAACTCGGCTCGGTTTATTTTAATTACACCATCCGGCCCGAAGACAGCCTATCCAAGCTGGCGCAACGCTTTCTCGGCGATAAATATCGCTTCTATATTCTTGCGAGATACAACGACATCTCGGCGCCCAACCGGGTGCACACCGGTCAGGTCATCAAGATTCCCGGCGAGGCGCCGAAGTCAGCGTCCCGGATCGCCACACCGCCGAAGCCGGTGCAACCGCCCAGGCCGGTCGAGCCGCCCAGACCCGCAGAGGGGCCCAAGCCGGCGGTAAAACCCACGCCCCCGCCCTCGGAAGACCAACCCGCAACCGGCCATGAGGAGGCGGAACAGCGGTATCGCCAGGCGCTGATTTACCGGCGCAACGGTGATTTAAGTCGCGCTTATGACAGTTTGGCAGAGGCATCGCGCCTCGACCCCAATCACCAGGCGGCAACCCAGCTGCGTGAAGAAATCAGGCAGGATTTGATCACACGTTACCACAAGGAAGCCATGGCAGCATTTCATCGCCAGGACCTGGACGGCGCGATCAAGGGCTGGAATACGCTGCTGAAATTGGACCCGGCTAATGAAACCGCCCTGCTCAACCGCGCCCGCGCCCTGGAACTCAAGGAACGTCTGAAACGCTTTGATTAGTGCGTTTACGCAATGCCCTATTTTGTCTTCGGCAGTTGCCGCAGCTTGAGTTGCATGCGGCGCGCCTCATTCAAACGCAGACTGGCTTTGAGATTGCCGGGGTCGTAACGCAGGCTGGTTTCAAAATAGCGGATGGCCCGGGTGAGGTCTTTGCTATAAACCCGCAGGCCTTTTTCGTAATATTCGCCGGCGAGTTGCTTGCGCAGAGTGCGAATGCGTTCCGGCCAGGACGGCAGCATCTCGCCGCCGAGTTCGGCGGCGCGTTCGTAGAGCGCCAGCGCACGCTCGGCGTCACCCTGCGATTCGAGTAGGCCAGCGCGCTGCTGCGCGGTGAGATTGAGACGCCGCCGGGCAACAGCATCGTCGGCATGATCCCGCAGATAGCCCCGCACCTCGCTCATACCCTTGTCGATATCACCCATCCGCAGCATTTCCAGTCCCTGGTCGAGATCATAAATCTTGCGAGTTTCTTCAGCGCGCGGCGCGGAACGCGCGGGAGGCGGCACGTTGGGCACGGCGTAGAAATGAGCTTGGTGCTCCGCTTGAATCTTACGCAGGCGTTGCTCGTCCAGGCGCCGCAACACCGCCACCGCCTCGCCGTTCTGCGGTTCCAAGGCCAATACCCGCAGCATCGTGCTTTGCGCCGCATCGTAATCACCGGCTTGCAGCGCCGTCATACCCTTGTCAAACAACGCTAAGCTACGTTTCTTGATCTCGTTGCGTAGCGACGTCCACTTGCCGCGAATAGCCTTATCGGCCGGTGCGATCAGACTCAGGATATGCCACTCCGTCTCCGCGGCGGCGAGGTCGCCGTCCTGTTCATATTGCTGCGCGAGCCGGTTATGCCCGGCAATCACCTCGCCGAGTGGGCCGGTGGGAACCACCAGCGGCGGCGGCGATGTCGCGGCGCAGCCCATCAGGCCGGCGATGATGACGATGATGACGAGGGCCGGGATACGTCCGTTCATTGGCCGTTGATTCCGGCAAACACTGCCAATTTCGTCTTGAATTCGCTTAGCTTGTCGTCACCGAACACCATGGTCCGCCGCAACAAATAGGGATAGGCGAAAAACCCATTGCCGCCCGGCGTCACGGTGAAGCCCAGCGCCATCCGGTTATGCTCCATCTGCACGGTGACGGCCTGATTGGCGTCGCCGTAAGGATAGGCGTAAGCGTAGACCTCGCGGCCCAGCCGCTGGCGGATCAGCTCGCCGGGCTTTTCCATCTCCGTGCGCAGCCGTTGCTGGTACGCGCCGTCACTCTCCTGCGGCAGACGCAGCACCAGATTGGTGTGCGACTTGGAATGAGGCTGGATCTCAATCAGCCCGGAGCCGACCATTTCCCGCAGCTGGCTCCAGCTCAGCGCATCGCCCGCGCCGATGAAGTCGCTGTATAAAAACACCGTGGCGGGGAAGCCGTGTTTTTTCAGGATGGGAAAGGCGAACTCATAGGTCGAGCGATAGCCGTCGTCGAAGGTGATGACCACACTCTTGGCCGGCAGCGGTCCGCGTCCCGCGAGAAAGTCGCGCAGCATCGGTAATGAAATAACCCGATAACCTTCGCGGGCGAGATAGGCCATCTGCTCGGCGAAATCGCCCGGGCTGACGATCATCTTGCCGCGGCCTGAGCCGATGCGGTGATAACAAAGAACCGGCACGGTCTGATAGCCGCCCGGGCGGATACCGCCGGGATTCCGCGGACGCAGCGGTATCACCAGCGACTTGCCGGCTTCGAGGCGCGTGAGGCGGTTGAAGTCGGCGATGATCCAAGCCTGATCGCGGTCGCCGAGGTATTCCGCGGCCAGCGATTCCAAGGTATCGCGCGGCTGCGTCAGCAACACCACGAAGTCTTGATCCCGCCCCAAGATTTGGCTATGCGTTACAACAGGCGCGGTTTCCGCCGAACGCGACGGCACTAGGCCGCAACCATGCAGCCAGAGGCCCAGCGTCAGTACCAGCGCTGCCCGCAGCCACTCAGCTCGGCGAGATATCAGCCTTGGCCTCATGACGTTGTTGCAGCGCCTCCGCGGTGGCGTCGAAAGACTGGTACAGTTCACCGAACTCGTCATTGCGCTTGTCCGCAATCCGGTAGTCATAGCGGCCGTTGGCGAGTTCTTCGAGCGAATCCCGCAACACCCTGATCGGCAATGACAGGCGCTGCGCCAAAAAGTAACTGCCCACCGCTACCGCCAGCAGGGTGACCAGAATCAGCACGCCGAACAGGACCATGCTCAGCCGCGACAAGGCATTCAACGGCTGTTCTGAAACGCCCAGATGCACACTGCCGATCTCCTTGCCGTGAAACAGCACCGGTGCGGCGAAGTCGAGCACCTTCCGCCCGTCGCTTACGGCGAAACGGATCACCTTAACACCACTATCCCGCGTCGCCACCGACTTGCCTGCGGGCGGCGTGTAGTCCGTACCCACCGCGGGTCCACTATTGCTGCCGCGGACCCTACCGCGGTGATCCACCACCACCAGATAATTGAAATTCTGGTGATTGACCGCGTCTTGGACGAAGACTTCCACCGCCACATAGTCTTCACCCAGCAGCGGCACCGCATTCTCCGCCGACATGAACTTCACCAGCGATCCCCCGTAGTCGATCAGCTGAGCCAGCATCGCCTGATACTGCCGCTGATAAATCCAGGTCGCGCTGATCATCATCGTCACCGCCACCAGCCCCACCAAGCTGATCGCCCAGCGCACGCGCAGCGGTATGGCACGCGGCCTATCCTTGCGGCGCCGGGCATCGTGCAACTCACGGGCGACGCGGATGAGCGCCTCGGCGAATTCCTGACCGCTCTGGAACCGCTTGTCCGGCTGCTTTTTGAGCGCGCGGCCGATGATGCGCCGCAGGCCGAGCGGCAGATCGGGCCGCAATTTGTCGATCGGCACGGGGTCGGCTTCAACGATCTTATAAGCCAGGGTCGCCATGGTATCGCCCTCGAAGGGCCGCGTCCCCGTGAGCAACTGGTATAACACCACACCCGCTGAAAACAGGTCGGAGCGGGGATCGACCTTTTGACCGAGTATCTGCTCCGGTGACATATAGTGCGGCGTGCCCAGCACCTGTCCGACATGGGTCTGCTCGGTCACCTCGCCGCCTTCGATGCGGCAAATACCGAAATCCGCCACTTTGATGGTATTGGTGGCTTTCACCAGCATGATATTGCCGGGCTTGATGTCGCGGTGAACGATACCCTTGCTGTGGGCATAATCGAGAGCCCGCGCGAGCTGAATGCCGATATCCACCACATCCCATACCGGCACCGATTGCCCCGTCTTGATGAGGTCGCTGATCTGCATGCCCTCGATCAATTCCATCGCGATATAGGGTTGACTGTCGTATTCGCCGACGTCGTAAATCGTCACGATATTGGGATGCGACAGCATGCCGGCCGCCTTCGCCTCACGCAGGAAACGCATGCGGTATTCTTCGTCCCGACAGAGTTCCGATTGCAGTAATTTGATGGCGATGGTGCGGTCGATCTCCGGATCGAACGCCCGGTAGACGGTCGCCATCGCCCCTGAGCCGATGACTTCGATGATTTTATAACGGCCTACATGATCCATCATATCTGACTCGTCGCCATGGCAGCGCTAAGCGGCGCGACGCCAGGAGCGTCCGCTTGAGCGACATGTTGGGTTTGACTGGGTTGTGTGATGATGCAGTATCTCAAAATCTTTCCGCTCCCCGTAGCCGCACACTCCGGTTTTTTGTATCTTAGCGCCGATCTTTACTTTTCCGTTGCTGGTAACAATAACCGCTGCCAGCTCGGCTCGACAATCCTTGGCTGACTGGACTTGAGATTCGACCAAAAAAACATAGTCTCCTTGCACAAACTCTAGACGGGGAACATCAGTGCCACTCACCGGAAAAACGACACATTTGCTTTTGTTCTTGAATGGAAACTCTTTAATTTCCACGGTTCCGTCTGCGTGTTTTACTTCCAATGAGCAGCTTTCGCGAAGCTTTATATCTTGCTCGAATATACGAAACGCTGTGGCGTGACTGGTAGTTGAGATAAGCAGAAATGCGGCAGAAACAAGAAACCTCATATCAACCTCCACATCCAGATTGTTTTGGCGTCCCAATATGCCGCACCTAACTCGCTCTCGCCATCCCAGAGGTCAATATGCCCCTGCCCAGAAAAGCCTGGAATATTCATGTAGCAGATAATTCCTTTGACACCCCGTATATTTGCGGGAGCAGAGCCACTTGGCTGGTCAAGCCAGCCATATTCCGCATGCCAAACACGTGCGGGCTGTTAAGTACGGCGGCTAAATCCTGCGCACCGCGCATAAAGCCGTGTGGACAGACATTGTTCCCGGACTTCGTGAAAGCATTGAGAAATGCTGGGTTAGTTCTTACGAGGGCCTCGCTCATTCTAATGGCGCAAGTATTTGGGAAGTGCATCGAGCACGAGTGGATTTGGTGCGGTAGTGTTCGATAGTTTAATTTGAGTCTCGAAAAGGTAGGCTTTACAATCATTTTTCTTCTCTCGTCAAGGGTTGCTCAACAATGGTTGTGGGATACCGCTACGCAACCCAATATGCCACCCCCCGCATCGTGAAACCAAGACCACCGCGCCTGCCAACTTGCGTGATGAGCAAGACCTCTCCTGCGTGTGTCGCGCGGCCTTAAAACTCAAGGCGTATCCCCAAGTCGATGGTCGAGACGCTCGTGTAATTCTGGCCCAGCACCGTCTGATAACTGACAAACGCCGCCTTGCCGCCCGGCAAGGTGGCGGCCAGCGATATGCCCAGGTTCGCATAGTCGCGGTCGGGAGCATCGGTCTGGAGCGTGAACGGCACGCTCGGATCTGCCGCGAAGCGCACGCTGAGCGCGCGGGCCCCGTCTTTGTACTGGTGTTCCCAGTCGGCGCTGACGCTGGGCGTGAGCACCCCCCAGGGCTGACTCAACGCCCATGACACCCGCCCGCCCAGAGCCGTAGTCAGCGAGCGCACGGTCTGTTCCTGGTAAGCCAGCGCCCAACCCGCGCCGCCCTGTTCAGTATAGCCGTCGACGCGGGTATCGATGTACTCCAGGCGCAGATACGGGCTCAGCAGCAGATTACCGCGGCTGAAGTCGGCGCCGGTATTGACGGTCGCGCCCCACTGGCTGCTGTCGGTGTCGCCCGAAGCCGAGGTGTTGACGCCGGAGTACACGATAGTGCGCCGGGTGTCGTAACTGTTGCCGCCGTAGTTCACGATCCAATCCAAGAAATAGCTGCTGGGCGTGTAGTAACTGCCGTAAAGAGAAGCGGTGAAACCGCGAGTGTCCATGTCACCGCGCCCCGCCGCGAAATCCGAACCGGTGGACGAATAGCCCAGGGCGCCGCCCACCACGGTTTGTTTGGTGTAGCGGTAATCCACGCCCAGGGTGAGGCCGCGGGTATCGAAGTCGAATCCCGCTTGCCGGCTGCTGCTGTCTTGCGTGCCGAAGAGAACCCGGCCATTCACGAACGCACCGAGCCGGCCATCCGCCCATAAAGGCTGTGAAGCACCGTCCCCTGTTCCACCCTGCGCCATCGCCGCGTCGGCAAGCAGGCCGGCCGGTAATTCCAGGCCGGCGACTTGAATCGACAGGCCGCGCAAACCCAGCCCGGAGCTACCGCGGCGCAGGGACTGGATGCGCGCCCTGACATTATTGAGTTGCGCGCCCGTCGACTCCACCGCCAACGTGCCCTGCGCGGCCAGTTGGTCTGGCGTCAACTGGGCGAGTGCAATGCGTTGCTCACTGACGCTGAGCGACGACAGCGACGCACACTGGCTCTGCAAGGCCGCGCTGTCAGTGCTGTCGCACAAGCGATCGATGGCGGCGGCGAGCGAGGCCTGGTTTTCCGTGAGTCCGGGAATCTCCGCCAGCCCGATGGCCGTGGCAGCCGGCACGACCACACTCACCGCCACCGAGGCCGTCGCGGTGCGTTCGGCGTTGTCGATTACGGTGTAGGAGAAGCGGTCGGGTCCGACGTAACCGGCAGCGGGGGTATAGGTAATCGATGTGCCATTGTTGATCACCGTCGTACCGTGCGACGGCGCCGTCACCGCGCTGATGCTTAAGGTTTGGTCAGGTGGCGCCAGGTCGTTGTCGAGCACATTCACGGTCACGGCCTGACCGGCGTTGCTAACGGCGGTGTCATCGGCGGCGATCGGCACACTTGCGACATTCACCGCCACCGAGGCCGTCGCAGTGCGTCCGGCGGTGTCGGTTACGGTGTAGGAGAAGCGGTCGGGCCCGACATAGCCGGCAGCGGGGGTGTAGGTGATAGTCGTGCCGTCGTTGATGACCGCTGTACCTTGCGACGGCGTCGTCACCCCGGTGATGCGCAGGGTCCGGCCCGGCGGCGGGGTGTCGTTATCGAGCACGTTGATGGTCACGGCCTGGCCGACATGGGTGGTGACGCTGTCGTCGGCGGCGACCGGCACGGGCTCGACCACTTGAGTGGTGATGCCGCGGCTGTCGCCGGTGCAGCTACTACCAATACTACTGCACGACACGAGAAAACTCAGCGCCTGCGTGCCGGCCGGCGGCGTCCAGGAAAACGAATAGGTCTGGGTTTCCCCGAACCCGAGTTGGCCGCAGAAATATCTGCCGTCGAGGTTACACTGACCGGGAGCGGGGGTGAACTGAGCACTGATATTGGTATTGCCGCTTTGGATAGTGATTTGCACGAAATCCGGTGTGGTATCGCTCGTGGTGAGAGCGCTGCGGACCGTGACGTTGTAGCTCACCTCGGCGCCCGGGGTGACATCGTTGGCCGGCGTCTGCGTCAGGCTGACGATCCGCACATCGGCCTGGGCCATGGACAACGTCAACCACAGCCCGGCCGCCAACATCACTTGGCGGGTAATCCGCTGTGCGATAAACCCGGCCAGCCGGGCGCAAAACCCCATGTAGGCACGTCCCTTTACCGTTTTCATGCACGTCTCCTCCCGAAATTGTCGGCGGCGGCCCGCGGTCCGCACCTTGCTGTCACTGCGCGCGCTTCTACGCCGACGCTAAGGCGCCGGGGGCCGCGTAGCGCCCCCGAGATCGCCCTTGTGCGCGTTGTTAGGGGCCCCATAGTGGCGGTGACGAAATTTGGCCAACTCAATGTGGTGCATGGTGCCTATGCAATAAAACACCAACCCAGATATAAGAACAAACACACCATACCACGACGGCCAACGACACACCGTTGCTAACCCGAGCAGTACCGCTGCAACTCCGAGACGAGTCTCGAATTGAAAGAACAGCACCACCCGCGAAATGTATGAATTCCGATTATTGGAAAGATCAGAAATATACTTGTTCCATTCCTCTTCAAAAACTCCACGGGAAATCTTTAGGTGACATGGAGCGACATAATCAAGCACGAACGTTTCGAGCACGGCCTGAATTGAGGCGACAATAGCGCCCGCAAGAGCAACCGCGGCCAACAAAACGAAGGACGCGATGAATTGCGCACTTTCTGCCCACGCAATGATCTCCAAGAGTTGGTACTTTGAAATCCCGTGTGCAACTACCACCGCCAATACCGCAAGAAAACCTGGAAGCAAGAAGGTAACAAGAATCTCAAAACCGAAATTTGTCGCTTCAGTTTTCATCATGTATCAAGGGTCCCTAACACGCGCCTCAACGCCCCGCCATGAAAAGAAACTGGCCGGTCTCGTGCCCGGCGCGGCGGATCGGCGCGTATTCGGGTATCTGCGTCACACCGAGGCGCGCCGCGCGGCTGCGCACACTATCCGTCACCGACTGATAAAGACTATAGCCCTGCAGGATGTCGTGATTGGTTTGCAGAGCGGCGATGAAGGCCTTGGCGAACACGGAATTGCGGCCGCCGCCTTCGTCCAGCACCGGCGCCAGACCGCCCGAGGTCAAGGCGGTGCGCGACCGGCTGTGGGCCATCAGCCGCAGCCATTTCTCCTTGAGCGCCGGCGGCAGCGTCACGTCGAGGCGGGCGATGGAGGTGCGCGTCATGGTGCCGGAGTAACAGGAATCCGCCACCACCATGATGTGGCGGGCACGGATGGCGTTGAGCATATCGGTGACGGCATCATTTGACAGCCAGTTGGCCGGATTGGCGGTCTCGGCGTCCACCGGCAGCCAATAACCCTGGCCGCTCGCCAGATCCAACTCACCGTGCCCGGCATAATAGATCAGCAGATTGTCGTCTTCGCTGAGGCGCTGGCGCAGTTCGTAGAGGGCGGAGATGATCGCGCGGCGATCGGCATCCACCAGCACCGTGGTGCTGAAACCATAACGGCCGCGCAGCACCTCCGCCACGCCCTCGGCGTCGTTGATCGCGGTATTGAGTTTGGGCAGATACGTGTAGCTGTTATTGCCGATGATCAGCGCGTGGAAACGCCCGAACGGCACCGCGCCCGCGCGCACCGCGCCGGCCGTCGGGGCGGCGGCGGGCCCGGTGGCGGGTGTGACGATCACAAACTGAAGCACGGCGCGCCGGCCGCGCTGATCGACCACCACCATGTTCACTTCGGTCTGGGCGGACGTCAGCGGGATCATCGTGCGGAAGGCGCCATCGTCGGCAACCGGCACGGCCTGCTGGTTGACATTGAACAGCTTGATTCCCGCGGGGGCGGTGATGCGCCCGGCGATCTCACGTTGTTTGGCGATGGAACGCAAGGTCACACTCGGCACGCCCCGCGTCGCCATCAGCGGCGGGTCGATGAGATCGATGCTGGGGCCGCCCGGTGACTGTTGCGCCGCCAGCCGCGTGAGTTCACTGCGATATTGGTCGGCCGCGCCTTGGAGACGATCGATGTCGCTCTGCTGCCGCTGCAACTGCGCGTGCCGCTGTTGCAGCTCCTGGTCCAGCTGTCCGAGGTCCTGAATCTGGGACGCTGACGACGGCTGACGCAGCGCGTCCTTGCGGCGTTGCAACGCCTGGATCTGGCCTTCGAGGGTTTGCTTTTGCGACCGCGCGTCTTTCAGTTTGCGCCGTGCGTCGGTGAGCTGGCGCTTGAGCGTATCGGTCTGCTCGGTGAGCCGCTCCACTTCGCCGCGCAGCGTGGTCAGTTCCTGCGCCTGCGTCGCACGGGCCTGCTGCTCCACCGACGACACGAATTCGAGGTCGCCGCTCAAGCCCGAGGCCCGGCGGTACCAATTCATCGCCTCGACCAAGTCCGCGGATACACCCAGACCTTTCTCATATAAATAACCGAGGCCGATCTGTGCCCGCGCATAGCCCTGCTCGGCCGCCTTGCGATACCACTCGGCCGCCAGGACGTAATCCGGCTCGACGCCGAGACCCTGCTCGTAGATCTGGGCCACATAAGTCTGCGCCTCGGGATCACCTTCACGAGCCTGCGGCAACCATATCTTGAGGGCGGTGGCGTAGTCGGCGCGATCATAGGCCACATATTCACCGCCGCGGATTTCGCAATCGGCGGCAGCGGTCTTTACCGGCCGGCGCGGTGCCAAATAGGTGAGAGCTTGGCCCAGTTTGCGGACCTGGCCGGGGAGTAGGCAATCGACGATGAGCATCTGCTGGGTGTCCGCCGGCACAGCGCCGGCAACACCATCGGCGTCATCGGGACCGGCGACCCTGCTCGGCGCGCAGGCGCTCAGCAGCGCCAGGACACTGCATAACATCACCGTGCATGTTCGGAAACGCGTCATTGGCAACCCACATCAGATTGGCCGTGAGGTCCGGTCCCGGCAACAGCGCTGACTGCACGCGCATTATTTTGGGGAGCGAGTGTTCATCTTGCTCCAGTCCCGCGGTCGCTGCAATCTACACAGAATGACCGGCACGGGCGGCGACGCGCCGCGCTGTCACGAGCCTCCTGATCCGCCCCGGCGGCGGGCCTCGTCCCGCAGTTGCTGCAAGCCTTTGTGATTGGGCCGGGCGCGCAGTCCCAGCTGCGCGAGTGCAAAGGCGCGCTGGGCATCATTCGCATCCAGCGCCTCGCGCGCCCTATCCAGGTAACGCTCCGCGATATCATTGAGGCCCTGGCGCGCACGTTCGTTGCGAGGATCGATCTCCAGCACCTTGCGATAGGCATCATAGGCACTGTCCCCCGGTGGTGACGCCAGTTGTCCCAGCGCCAAATACAACTCCGCGGCGTCGAGGTACTGAGCCACTTTGGCCTGTAATTCGGACGTGAGCATCACCGGGCCGGCGGGTTGCAGTTCTTCTTCCACGATCCCGCTCAGGCGCTGTGCCTCATAAAGATAATAGCCGGCGCCGCCCAGCAGCAGGACGATGACGCCGAGCATGACGCCCTGCCCCGCCGACAGCCGCCAAGGGCGCAAGCCGCGTAGAAATTCGGCGGCAGCGGCGGTGCGTTGCTCGCGGTCGAAGGCCAGACCGTGCAGCAAGGCCGACCATTGACGGCGGCTCAGGCCCTTGATGCGCGCCGGCCGCAACTTGGCGTCCCGCGCCTGATTGGCCGGTGTGCGTTGGAAGGGATGCCGCCCCGCCAGCAATTCATAAGTGATGCAGGCCAGCGCGTAGATGTCGTCGCGCGGATCGGGTGCGCCGCCCTCCAGCATCTCGCAACTGGCGTAGGCCGGCGTCAGCGCGCCGAGCTTGCCGGGGTCATAGGCGGCTTGAGGTTCCCGCCCCGCCGAAGACCGCGCCCTGGCAATGCCGAAGTCCAACACCTTGACGACACCGTCTTCGGTAATGAAAACATTACCCGGCTTGAAGTCCGAATGGATGATGTCTTTTTTGTGCGCGTAGGCGAGGGCCGCGGCCATGCCTTCGACTATCGGCAGCACGCTACTGAGGGGCATTCCCAGCGGCTGCGCCGCTTTGCGTATCTCGTCCAAGGTAACGCCTTGCAGATACTCCATGGTCATGTAGATGGTGTCACCGTCGCGGTCGAAGTCGTAAACCGTGATGATGTTGGGATGGGCGAGGCTCTGGGCCTTTTTGGCCTCCTGCTGCAATACCTGTAACGCCGCCGGATGATCTTTGAACTGCGGGCCCAGTACCTTCATGGCGATATCGCTGCTCGCGTCGCCAGCCTCTTCTTTGCGCAGATCGGTGACTTTGAACACCGTACCCATGCCGCCGGCACCGATCACTTCACGCAGCACAAACCGATCTTTGACACACATACCGGGGGCCAGATCAAGTTGACGGGCCGTGTCGACCTGCGGATACGCTGGGGTCGTTGCGGAACGCCGTAGTTCATCCAATATCTTTTCTGAACTCGCTATCGCGACAGTGTGATTGGTCACATCCGATGACCCGCTGCTGTCCAACGAACGGCCAACCGCCTCCGCGGCTCCCGAAGCGGTTGCTCGTTTATCAGAATGACGTTGGGTCGGTTCTTCCACGGTTACCTGAATGCTTGAGCGTCAAGTCGCGGCTCTTCGCCCTTATTCTTACGCCACATAGCCGCAATTAAGTATTACATTCATCTTTCGTCGATTTCCGGAATGGATGTATACCCTGATGATGACGTTTAAACCATTCTCACCGCACCGCCACCCTCACCCCGTCGCGCACTCGGTCGTCCGGATGGACGATCACCCGTTCGCCTTCGTCGATACCGGAGAGTATTTGCGCGCTGAGGCCGTTACGCTGTCCGACCTGCAAGGCGCGCTTCACCGCCCGGTCTTGTTGCACCACGAATAGCGCCCAGCCTTCGCCATCACGGAACAAGGCGCTGGCCGGGACTTGCAGGACGTTGCTGTCTTCCCAGAGGATGAAACTGGCCTCCACGCGGTAGCCGTCGCCGAGTTGCTGCCACGCCGCGGCCGGCGAGGTGAAGTCGACGATGACCCACACCCGCTGCTCCTCCACGCCCAGCGCCGATAGCTTGGTGAATCCCACCGGCTCGATCATCCGCACCACGCCTTCCAACACACCGTCCCCACCCCAGCGTTCGAACTCCACTTGGATGCCGGGCTGGAGGCGCACGGCGTCCGCTGACAGCACATCGACTTCGACTTCCAAGGCGCGCGGTTCGCCGATTTCCATGAGTGCCTGGCCCGCCGACACCACGCCTTCACTCTTGCGTGGAATCTTGAGCACGCGTCCCGCCACCGGCGCGCGCACGACAATCGCTTGCTTGACACCGGCCGCGGCCGGTGCGGCGGCGTAACGCAAGGCGGTGCGCGCGGCCTCCATGTCGTAGCGCGCGGTATCCACGGCGAATTGCGCGGAACGCAGTTGTGATGCGCTGCGCTCCGCCTCGGCCGCGGCGCGGTCTTCGGCGTCCTGGTTGACGAAGCCGCCGGCGCGTAATTTGCGAATCCGCTCCCAATCTTTTTGGGCGAAATCGGCGCTGGCGCGGGCGGCCTGCGCGTTTTGCTCCGCGGCGTTTACCGTGGCTTGCGCGGCGGCGACCCGCGCCTCGGCCGCGGCGCGTTGGCGTGGATCCAAGACTTCGGCGCGCAGCGGTTCGAGACGGGCCAGGACCGCGCCGCGCTGCACGGTGTCGCCCACTTCCAGCTCGATGCGCTGCGCATAGGCAGCCACCGGCGCGGAGATCACATAACGGTCGGCCACGCGGGTGCGGCCCTCTTGCTCGACGGTGACGCGCAGCGGCCCGCGGGTCGCCGCGCCGAGATCCACCGCCACCGGCTGCGGACGAAAACCGTAGAACAGTCCCGCGGCGATCAACAGTGCGATTGCCGCCAGAAAGAGCCGTCTACGCCATAGCACCCTGTTCTTCATAGCGTCACTCCGCGGTCTTCAGTACGGCGATGAGATCGAGCCGATCCAGCCAGCGGCGCACGATCAGCCCCGACAAGGCGGCCGAGATCAGCACCACCGTCACGGCGAAGGCGTAGGTCGCGGGGGCCAGAATCACCGGCACGCGATAGAGATCGTTTTGCATCTTGTGGGCGATGTAATAACACATCCAATCTCCCAGCCAGAGCCCCAGCGGAATGGCGATGAGGGTCAGGATACCCAACTCACCGAGGAGAATGTAGGAGATCTCGCCGCGGGTGAAGCCCAACACCCGCAGGCTGGCCAGTTCGCGGCCGCGCTCGGTAAGGGCGATGCGGGCGCTGTTATACACCACGCCAAAGGCGATGACCACGGCGAAAATCGTCGCGACATAGGTGAAGAACAACATGGTTTCCTCCATGACGCGATTGAAGTTGCGGATCTCCTGCCGGCGTTCCGCGACGCCGGCGATGCGCGGCATACCCTTGAGTTGGGTGAACAGTCCCTGCAGACGCGCGCTGTCCACTCTGAGATAGGCGCCCGAAATGGTCGGACCTTCGCGCATGAAGCGGTTCAGGGCATTGATATCCATGTAGCCGGACACGCCCATGTATTCTTTCACCAGCCCGACCACGGTGGTCTCGCGCATCGGACGGCTGCCTTCCAATACTTCCACCACCAAACGATCGCCGGGGCGCACGTCCAGCAATTTGCCGAGATAGTCGGTGAGCAGAATGCCGTCTTGCGGCAACGTGACGGGCCGCAGATCCGCATCCAGCAAACGTTGAATATCGCCGCCCGGCTCCATGCCGCGGATACCGGTGCGATAACTGCGGTGGCCATGGATCAGGCGCACCGGCACCGCGCGAAACACCTCCACGTGTTGCACGCCCGGCAGCCCCTGCAGATCGAACAGCGCGCGCCGGCTGGTGGGATCGGTGAAGGTGACGGAGAGGTCCTCGCGCTGCGACATGCCGTACTGGACATACACCATATAGCCCACGGTGTCGCGCTGAAACAGACCGGTGAGGATGATGCCGCAGGCCATGGCGATGCCCAGCAGGGTGAACAGGGATTTCACCGCGTGGCGCTGAAGATGGCGGAGGATCATCCGCGCGGGCTGCGACAACCAGCGTTTGAGTCCGATCTTTTCCACCCACGTTTCGTGATAACGGATGGGTGGCTCGGGGCGCATGGCCTGCGCCGGCCGCAGCCTCGCGGCGCGCCATACCGCGAACAGTGTCCCCGCCGCTGCGGCCAGCAGGCTTGCCGCGGCGGCCTCCACCACGGTCATGGGCGGCAGACTGAATTTCAGGTAGGGGAAGCGATAAAACTCCATGTAGATGGCGGACAGTTTCTGTCCCAGCCACACGCCCAGCGCGGTGCCGGTGACGATGCCGGCGCCGATGATCACCGACACGAATTTAAGATAATGTCCCAGCACCGCGCCGTTACCGTAGCCGAAGGCTTTGAGCGTAGCGATCTGTTCGCGCTGCATCGCCACCAGGCGTCCGATCACCACGTTAAGCAGAAACGCGGCGATGCCCATGAACATGCCGGGGAACAGGCTGGCCAGCGTGCCGAGTTGCTGAAACTCTTCCGAGAGGAAACGATGGGAACGTTGATCCTTGCGCTCATAGGCGCCGAGCCCGCCGTAGGGTTGGAGCAGCTCGTCGAGGCGGTCGATCACCGCCCGCGCATCGGCGCCGGGCCGCAAGCTCAAGGCCGCATCGTTGAAGGCGCCCTCCAGGTCATAGGCCTGACCCAAGGCGCGGCGCCCCAGCCACATCACGCCGTAACGCCGGTAATCGGGAAACACCGAACCGGGGCGTAGTTGCTGCACGAACTCCGGCGACAAGGCCGTGCCCACCAAGGTCAAGGCCTGGTGGCGGCCGTTGAGGATGGCGGCGAAACGGTCGCCGAGTTTTAATTTATGGGCCTGCGCGAACGGTGAACTCACCACCACTTCGTTCGCGCTGTACGGCGCGGGCAAACGGCCCTCGCTCAGATACAACGCATTCAGACCGTGCTGACCGCCGTCGGGCACGGACACCATCAACGCCGTCACCGGCTCGTTGAAATCCGGCATGTCCAAGCGCACCTGCGCCACCACGCGGGTCTCCACCTGATCCACGCCGGGAATGTCGAGCATGCGCTGATGCAGCACTTCCGGTGCACGCTTCAAGGTGACGAACACCTCGGCGAAACGATACTCGCGGTAATAACTGTCCCGCGTCGTCTGCAATGCGCCCAGCGTGGTGAGGAACATGATGTAGGTGCCGACGCCGCACATCACCACCAGGCCGATGGCCAGCGCCTGGCCCTTCATCTGCCACAAGTCGCGCCACAGTTTGCGATCCAGTGCACGCATCAGATCACCACGACAGCTCGGCCGCGGCTTTCTTTCGTGGGTTGTGTTCGACGCGCGCCACCTGGCCATCGCTCAAATACACCACGCGGTCTGCCATCGCCGCGATCACGGCGTTGTGAGTGATGATCGCGGTGGTGGTGCCCAGCTCGCGGTTGACGCGCGCGATCACGTCCAGCACCAGCACGCCGGTTTGCGCATCCAAAGCGCCGGTCGGCTCGTCGCACAACAATACTTGAGGGCGCTTCGCCACCGCACGGGCGATGGCGACGCGCTGCTGCTCGCCGCCCGACATCTGCGCCGGGAAGTGATCCATGCGCTGCGCCAATCCCACCAGACTCAACGCCTCCTCCGGGTTCATGGGGCTCTCGGCGATCTCGGTGACCAGCGCAACGTTCTCGCGCGCCGTGAGGCTGGGGATGAGATTGTAGAACTGGAATACGAAGCCCACGTGCTCGCGACGGTAACGGGTGAGGGCCGCGTCGTCGTAGACGCTCAAGTCATGATCGGCGTAATGCACCGTGCCGCTGCTGGGCGTATCCAGCCCGCCGAGGATATTGAGCAACGTGGACTTGCCGCTGCCCGACGGCCCCAAGAGCACCACGAATTCGCCGGGATAGAGCGTCAGATTCACTCCGCGCAGGGCTTGGACCCGCACCTCGCCCATTTGGTAATCCTTGGTGAGGTCGCGCGCATCGAAGATGGGCTGGGGTTCCTGCATGGTGTTACTCCCTTTTACTTAACCTTAGCACCTGCAAGATAAGCTCGCATCCACCGTGATGCCGGGGCGGGTCTTGGCTACGCGTCATGGGAATTTTTCTAACCATGTGACGCGTTGTAGTCGTCCCGGAATGAATACCGTTTCCGCGTAAGATCGACGCTGTTGCAGAACAAGACGCGGTCAAACTATCTATTCTCGGCGAAGGGTACCGATCAGCCGTACGACACAATGAAGTCGACGGGTTCCTTAAGTTATTATTGAGTATAATGGCCGTCCGACATCATCCACGATTACCACACCATGCATAGAAATCATTTATTGGCGCTGCTGAAAAACTATCAGCCTTATGACAAAGACGAACGGGACATGTATGAAATGCTGGTCCGCTTCGTGGAAAATGAAAGCCAATGTTTCGAGCGCAGCTTGCGCATCGGTCACCTCACCGGCTCGGCGTGGATCGTCGATCGGGAACGCCGCCATGTATTATTAACCCACCACCGCAAGCTGGATCGCTGGTTACAATTGGGTGGTCATGCCGACGGTGAAACGGATATCCTGGCGGTGGCCTTGCGCGAAGCGCGTGAAGAGTCCGGGCTGGAAAATATTAAACCCCTGCTGAATACTCTGTTCGATGTCGACGTGCATTCCATCCCCGCCCGCGGCGACGAGCCCCGCCACCTGCACTACGACGTGCGCTGGTTACTGGAAGCGGACAGCGCCGCGCCCCTGGTGATCAGCAACGAATCGAAAGAGTTGGCGTGGGTGGCTTTGGACGACATCGGCCACCTGACTACCGACCGCTCCATCGCCCGCATGACCGAAAAATTGCGCACAAACTGACCGCGGACTCGCCGCTAACCGGTATCGCATCGTGCAATTGCCATGCGGGACGCCGTGATGCGGTTGAACTGTTTACGTCCACTGCGTCTAGCGCGTGCAAGGATATCGTCCCGCCGCTGGCAGACCGCGTCCAGCCATACTCGTCACCATCAGGCGATAGCCTGATCAAACCCAGGTCGGGCAAGGGCTTTGCTCACGAACCGCTAAGAACCCGCCACCACGCCGCGGACACGCTGACGCCGATCCGGCGAAAAAACCAACACGGCGGCCGAGTGTTCTGGCCGCTGTAGCCGGCCTTGCAACGCATCGGACAAGCCACCCTCACCGTATACCGATGCCCACATTTTATTAAATAAATATGAACATGCCGCCAGCGGATGGCGAAATTTTTCGCGTTCCATGTCAATCCGCCACTGCAAGCCGCGCAGACGCGCCTGTCGCTCGGCGGGCAATTGTGCAATAAAATGATCTATCATTTCGCGGCGTTTCTTTTCAAATGCTTGCGAATCCGTTGCGGCAAGCTTGGCCCAAGAGTCAAAATCAAATTCCTGTTCCGAACCGCTCATGAATTTACCCCCAACCGCCTATTTTTATGTTGTGGCTTCAGTGTAGCAAATTGTTTTATGCCAACAACACCTGATCTGCGCCGCCCACCACCAGCGAGATGATCTATATCATGTTTTGAAATTAACTATCCGCCTTGCAGACTCGAAAAAGGCTGCTACTCTTTTCAAAGGGCGGGTCGCCGTTCGGAGTTATTCAACACCACCCCCGTCCGAGCTGAATCTGTATCCATGCCATTGAATTCATCAAGTTACGCTGACGGGATCTCGCGCGTTACTGTAACCCTACCGCGCGACCTCCTCCACTCAACCCGAGTCCCATCAAGAAGGAAGAACTCATGAATAAATTCATCATTCTAACCGCCGCGACCCTGACCAGCCTCTCAGCAATGAGCGTCGATGCCCGAACCGGCCTATTTTCCACAGCCAGATTTCATACTGATTTGGGTGGCGCCGAAGAAGTTATCAATACCACCGTCTCAGGCACGGTTATCCCCGTAATCGGCCTGGTTACCGGAGCGTATGGTGATGCCCATATTATGGTTTCTCCCGACCGCAGCATGATTACTTACCGGCTCACGGTTAAATATGCCGCCACCCCACCCAGCCCTATTTTCATGGCTCATATCCACCTGGGTCCTAAGGGGCGAAATGGACCTGTGCTGTTATGGCTGTTTGGCGATAGCAGCAGCAATCCGGCCGGTACACCTTTACCGCGCGACGACGGTCCTTTCACAGGGGAAATTTCCGGCACGCTCACCGCCGCCAATCTAGTTCCGCAACCCGCATTGGGAATCAACACTTTTGAAGATGCCATCGCCAATTTGCTGAACGGCAACACGTACGTGAATGTCCACACGACTGTGAACCCAGGCGGAGAAGTCCGCGGACAAGTCGAAAAGCATTCGCATTTCAATTTTTGAATTAACGCTTAAGCAGAGTAGTTCAGCGGTGCGCTGCGGGACGGGGACACGGCCCACCACGCACCGCGTTTCAAATGAGTCGATATTTACACGGCCGTGACGGCTATGCCATGCCTGTCTGGAGCGTCGCCTTCACAGTGGGAGATGATTAAATGGGCTGCCCAGTTCAGTCTCGATCGCGCCCGGATCTATTCACGTTAAGCGGCGGAAGCATCGTAAGGAGGTTACGCAGCGGCCAGATTGCGCGCCATGGTATTGAGTCCCTCGCACCCTTCCAGGATACGGCTCATGACCATGACGATTTGTATTTCTTCCAGCCCCAGTTCAGTCATGATTCCCATCGGCAATTCATGTGTGGGCGCATCGCCGATACCATGTTCCTTCAACATATGGTCGGCCAGCAAAGTCAAGCGCGCGTAGACGGCGTGGGGACCATTGTACTGCGGATGGTGGTGTTCACGGGTGGCGACGATGATCTCCTCCGGCATCTTCCAGCTCTCCATCAACCAGGCGCCCAATTCGCCGTGCTCGACACCCAGCAGCGCCATTTCCTGCTCTACCACCGGCACGTCAGGGTGGGCGCTGACCGCATTATTCAGCATGCAGAATTCGCGCTTGAACAAATGCCCCAGCAGTAGATGCCCCATGTTGTGCAATAAACCGGCGAGATAGCTCATGCCCGCCGGAGGACGCATAGGCTGCGGCAATTCACGGCCCAAGGCTTGCACCAAGGCCGCGCTGTAGGTAGCGTGACGCCAGAAGGCATTCAGGCCCAGGGGGCCGATCACCGGGATTTTGAATGGCCGCGCGCTGGCGATGCCCAGCGCCAAATTCATCACCATCTCGAAGCCGAGAACCCGCGAAATGGCGGTATTCACAGAATCAACTTTGCCGCGATAGCCGAAAAACGGCGAACGGGCGTAACGGATCACCTGCGCCGCCAAACTGGGATCCTGCTCCACCAATTTACCGAGCCGTTCCACATTGGCCAGGGGATGAGCTCGCAATTCGAAAATCTGCCGTGCCACCTCCGGCATGGCCGGTAACTCGTTCAGCGATTGAATACGTTTTTTGATATCGGCGCCGAGTCCGGCGGGATCGCCCTGCGCGGTGGAGTCGCGATCGTCATAACTGCCGATGGCCCGCGAGAAATTACCCGCCAGCCAAGCATTGCTCAAAAGATTGAAAAAATCTTTATTATTAACCTGTATCAAATGCGAGGCATCACCTCCGGAAAAATACAGACCCTCACACGCCACCAGCGCGTCATCAACGATGGTCCGTATGCCATACGGCTCGCCCACGGGCGGCACGAAACGCGGCACGCAATCGGGAAACATGTGTTTAATCTGCGCCTCGGTCGCCAATTCCATGCGGCGGTGCAATAATTTACTCAAGGTATCGACATCGAGACTGTGGGTGGCCAGCATCACCACTATTACCAAGCCCACTTCGTCTTTCAATACCACGGTCTTCACGACCGAGGCGGCGGTTATCCCGGCCGCATCCGAGGCCTGCAACAACGACGTGAACGGCGGCAGCTCGTGTACGTCGTAAATAATATGTTTTCTATCGAGGTATTGCCTCAATTTATCCGCAATCGGCATCTACGCCTCCTTATGACACCGTATCCCCATCACGGGGCATGACCTGACGGCGGCGCGCTATTCATACCGGGGTTATCGGCCGGTAGAGGCGGCGATTCAAGGGCGTTAAACAACTAGCGACCCGATGTGTCGATGCGCTTTACACTGGCATAGACCGGCTCGCTCTCGGATGGCTCAGCAATCTGAGCTAAAAAGGAATAATTTTACTGGCATGAATACTGCCTTTCCCGGTAATCAGACTGGTGCCGGATTTTAACATGCCATTACAACAGCAATACCCGCCGCGCACCGACCGGCGCCGCCCGCAAAGCCACAGCCTCTTGCATGTCCACGGTATGCGCGGGCGTCGCCGTCGCTACCGTCGCCGGCAAGACCAAGTCGACACGCGATTGAGTCTGGATTGGCACCCGCCGCACCTGCTTTGCCTCACCCTCGGCATCATGCTGTTATGTGTCGCAGACGCCCACAACACCTTGCAATTGCTGCAGCTGGGGGCCAAGGAAATGAATTCGCTCATGGATTACCTGATCCGCCGCGACATCGATTTATTCGTGACGGTCAAACTCGGGGTGACCGCGGCCTGTTTAGTGGTGCTGGTGGGCTGTCAGCACCTTTCGTTATCCAAACGCCTCAAAATCCGTCACGTTATCTATTCCGTTTTCGTGCTTTATGCCGCCCTCATCTCGTATGAAGTCGCCATCTGGCCGGGGCAGGGCATGGCGTTCCTACCTCTCCTTTGAAGTAAGCCTGATTAATTCGATATTCCCGGCGAAGCACCGCGCGAACTGGAATACAGGTTTTAAGAATCACCAGCTGCCATCATTCCCGCGAAAGCGGGAATGATGGCAAAAGAACTAATCAACGTTTCTTAAGAAAACTGTGCGTGGTTAACCCGCCGCAGCCGGGGTGGCACAGACTTCGGCATAATCGCTATAGCCGGTGAATCGGGCGTTATCGCCGCAGACTTTACATTCTGAATTACGCTTCAGCTTGAACTCGTTGAATGACCCGTGCAGGGCATCGTAATAAAGCATTCTGCCCACCAGCGAGTCGCCGATCTTCAAGAGCACTTTCAACGTTTCCACCGCTTGAAGCACACCGAGCACACCCGGCAACACGCCGAGCACACCGATCTCGGCACAAGACGGCGCCGATTCGGGCGGCGGCGGTTCGGGGAACATGCAGCGGTAACAGCCGCCACGGCGTTTCTCGTAGCCCGGCCAAAACACAGTGATTTGCCCTTCGAAGCGATACACCGCCGCGTGGATATTGGGGATAGCCAACTTGACGCAGGCGTCGTTGATCAAATAACGGGTGGGCAGATTGTCAGAACCATCCACCACCACGTCATAACCGGACAGGATCTCTTCCACGTTACTGCTATCGAGGCGGGTCTCATAACCGACGATCTTCACCCGCGGATTGAGCGATTCGAGGGCTTCGCGGGCCGACGCGACTTTCGAGATATCCACGCGCGCATCGGTATGGAGTATTTGCCGCTGTAAATTACTGCGATCCACCACATCGTGGTCCACCAGCCCGAGAGTACCCACCCCGGCGGCGGCCAGATAAAAAGCGGCCGGCGACCCCAAACCACCGGCACCGATCAACAAAACCTTGCTGTCCAATAATTTCAGCTGCCCTTGCTCGCCCACTTCCGGCAACAACAAGTGACGCGAATACCGTTCACGGGCGTCATCGTCGAGTGTCCTGGGCATCTCAAAGGGTAGACCTTTATTTTTCCAGCGGTTGAAACCGCCTGCGACGGATTTCACGTTTTGATAACCGAGTTGCTTTAACGCCTCGGCGGCGAACAACGAACGTGTCCCGCCGGCGCACATCACCAAGACCGGTTGTGCCACATCGGGCACCTTCTCTTCGATCCGCAACTCGAGGAAGCCCCGGTTCAGCCGCAACGCCCCTTTGGGGCTGCCATTGGCGACCTCATCAGTTTCGCGCACGTCCAATAACACCGCACCCTGTTTGTGCTCGGCCAGGGCCTCTTCCGGCGAGATTTCCGGAATGACGTTTTTCAACTCCGCCAGGCGGCGGTCTTTGCCTTTCATCGCCTATCCTCCAGATCAGTCGAACACCGGCAAGAGCGGCGTCCGCCAAGGGTCGTCATGGATTTCCACGGTTAACTCAAGTTCAGGATATGTCGGCGGCGGCCCCCTGAATCATTAGTCTGCTTTTCGCTGCCGCGGGGCCCGTGGAAACCGCCCGCTTTATCGTTTACCTCCGCAATAGAGGCTGTTAATCAACGGGTCCGATCAAGCATAACATAGCTCTTCTTTATCGGCGGTCCTTCAAAAAACCCGTGGCAATCCGACTACTCTTAAAGGAATAGTATTAAGATTCAAAAAGACGGAGTACGCCCAAGCACCAACTGGTCGCACCGCAAATCCCGGCCGCCCGGATGCACGCTAATCGCAGGCGCGATACGCTTAGTCACCAGTCAGCACAGGAGTTTGGTCTCGAATGGATGAGCAATTTATCACGGTAGCCACCCGTCTCACCTTGTCGCTGCTGGCCGGCGGCATCATCGGCCTGGAGCGGACCTACCATGGACGGCCGGCGGGTTTCCGCACCCATGTACTGGTATGCACCTCCTCGGCCCTGCTGGTACTGGTTTCGGTCTATCAATGGGAGCTCTTGCCTCACGCACCGCAGGAAACCATCCGCATCGACCCCACCCGCATGGCCCAGGGCATCATGACCGGCATCGGTTTTCTCGGCGCGGGGGTCATCGTCAAGGAGCGTCTCGCCGTGCGCGGCCTCACCACCGCCGCCTCGATCTGGATCACCGCCGCCATCGGCATCGTCATCGGCATGGGTTTTTATTCCGCCGCCGGTCTGAGCGTGGCCATGGCCCTCGGCACCTTGGCGGTGTTCCGCTGGGTGGAGTCCATCATGCCCGCCATCCGTTATGCCCAGCTCACGGTACGCTTTTCCCGTTACAATCACTTGAATCAGGATGAACTGGTTGAAATCATCCGCGCCCACGACATCACGGCGGGTGGTCCCAGTTATCAATTAGAAGATGAAGGGCGGATGTTCCAATATCAAATGAGCATCCGCACCCGCGATACCATCAATCTGCGCTATCTGGCCGAAAGTTTGAATAAAATGGAGCAGATTCAGGAATTCAGCATCACGCCCGCCCGCGATTGAACGGCCATCAGCGGTTTGTCAAACGCTGGTCCAACGCGGCTAAACGCGCCGGAGTACCGATGTCCCACCACTGGCCGTCGTAACGTTCGCCGCCCACCTGACCGGCGGCCATGGCCCGCCGCAACAGCGGCGCGAGCGGGAAGACGCCAGGCTGGCAGTCGGCGAATAGTTGCGGCCGATAGACGCCGATCCCGCTGAAAGTGAGGCGGGTATCACCTTCGCTGGTCACCCGCCCGCCGTGCAGGGCGAAATCGCCGCCGGGATGCTGGGGCGGATTGGGCACCAACACTAAATGAGCCAGCCCAGCGGGAACTGTAGGTAATTGTTTGAACGGGTAATCGGCGTATATATCACCGTTCACCACCAGAAAAGGCGCCTCGCCCAGCAAGGGCAGGGCGTTCACTATCCCGCCGCCGGTATCGAGGATCGCCGGGTCCTCCCTGGAATATCGAATCCGGACCCCGTAACGTTCACCGTCGCCGAGCGCGGCTTCGATTTGCCCGCCCAAATGTCCGACATTGACCACCACCTCGTGCAAGCCGGCCCGCGCCAAGGCCTCCAAGTGATATTCGATAAGGGCTTTACCGCCGACCCGCAACAGCGGTTTCGGGGTGGCGTCGGTGTAGGGCCGCATCCGCTCACCGCGGCCCGCGGCCAGTATCATCGCTTTCAAGGCGTCACCCCCGCCGTCGGCCCATGGCAAAACTCATTTCAGCTCCGCCTTTTGCTCCCGCAGCAACAAGGCCTGCACGGCCTCCCGCGGCGACAAACCGTGATACAGCACCTGGCAGACCTGTTCGGTAATAGGCATCGCCACCCCATGCCGCTCCGCCAGACGCCAGACCTCGCGGGCGGCATGCACACCTTCCGCCACCTGTTGCACCGTCGCGCAGGCCTCCGCCAGACTGAGTCCGCGTGCCAGGGCCAAACCGATCCGGCGATTACGCGATTGGTCGTCGGTGCAGGTCAGCACCAGGTCACCCAGCCCCGCCAGCCCCATGAACGTCTCGCGCTGCCCGCCCATCGCCACCCCGAGCCGCATCAACTCCGCCAGTCCGCGCGTCACCAGGGCGGCGCGGGTGTTGGCGCCCAGACCCAAACCGTCGGCGATGCCCGCGGCGATGGCCAGCACGTTTTTCACCGCGCCGCCCAATTCCACACCTATCACATCATCGCTGGTGTACGCGCGAAAACGCGGATTGTGCAAACGGGCCGCAAGATCGGCGGCGAAACCGCCATCCCGCGAGGCCACGGTCACCGCGGTCGGCAAGCCCAAAGCCACCTCCCGCGCGAAGGTCGGACCCGAGATCACCGCCAAAGGACGCCGCGGACCCAACACCTCGGCCGCCACCTCGTGCAATAAGCGTCCGCTGCCGGGCTCCAAACCTTTGCTGGCCCATGCCAGCCGCGCGCCAGGCAATAAATGACCGGCCAACTCCACCAGCAAGGCGCGAAAACCTGCGGCGGGCACCGCCACCAGCACATCTTCAGTCGCCAACAACGCGGCCCGGAGATCGGCGGTGGGCTGTAACAAGTCAGGCAAGGAAATATCGGAAAGATAACGGGGGTTGCGCCGATCGCGGGCCATGGCCGCGGCCTGGGCCGCATCGCGGGTCCACAACACGGTGTACCGGCCATTCGCGGCCAGCAACACCGCCAGCGCGGTTCCCCAGGAACCGGCGCCCAACACCACCACCGGTGTGGGGAATCCCTTCATCAGACTAGCCAATCCGCGGGACCTAAATCATTCGACGTACGCATCGTGGATGACGCCCTTCCTAACCTGCCTTGTCGCGATCTCAGTGTGTCAACTCGGAGGCCGCCGCCTGGCCTTGCTGCTGTTTCGCCTGCTCCACATGCTGCTGATAGAGCAGGTCGAAATTGATGGGGGCGAGCAACAACTGGGGAAACCCGCCGCGCGTCACCACATCAGACACGGTTTCGCGCGCGAAAGGAAATAAGACATGCGGACAATAACTGCCCACCATCATCGCCACCTGCTCTTTTTGGTAACCCTCGATATTGAAAATACCGGCCTGCTGCACTTCGATCAGATAAGCGGTTTTGTCTTTTTGCTTGGCGGTCACTGTAAGAGTGAGTATCACTTCGTGGGTGGTTTCGTTCAAAATCGTCGTGGTATTGCTGATTTGCAGCCCCACCTCGGGCTCCCACTTCTCTAAAAACACCTGGGGCGAATTAGGGGTTTCGAAAGACAGGTCTTTCACATAGATCTTCTGGATCGTGAATTGGACCCGGTTCTCGGCTTGCTGTTCGTCTGCCATCGTCATTTCCTTCACACGGTTGGTTAAATGGACTGGACCCGCCGGCCGAACACCGCCGCGTCACAGCAATGATTAAACGTTATTGATAGCGCCTGCGGCCGGTGTGACGCCACGTTATTTTTTAGTGGTCACCGGCAAATCCGCTCCCTGCCAGGCCAACAGGCCGCCGCCCAGTTTGTAGATGCGGGTGAAACCTTGCTTACGCAACTGCACGCCGGCCTGCGCCGAACGCTGCCCGGTGCGGCAATAGATCACGATCGGCTTATCTTTATGAGGTTCCAGCTCGCCGAGCCGTTTATCCAACAGGCCCAGCGGGATATGCCGGGCGTTAATCACATGGCCTTGCATGTATTCTTTATCGTCGCGGACATCCAAGGCGATCGCGTCTTCCTGGTTCATCAGACGCACCGCCTCCTGCGGCTTGATATCCGCGAACCCCAGCACTTTGCGCTGGGCCTCGCCGGCTATAATCAACACGAGAATAACGAGCAAGGCCAATACCAACAACCAGTGGTTGACCACGAATTCGCTAAATTGCGCCATGGGAATAATCGAAACCTTTACTTCACAGACCAATAAAAGCCACGGGGCGGAATATCGATCGTCAGTAGCCAGAACCGCAAAAGAGCTCCCGCATCATACCGATCAAGCGCAAAGTGCGCTTATCGCCCACGCGATAATATACCCGGTTGGCCTTCTTACGCGTCATCAAAATGCCTTTCTCACGCAAAATCCCCAAATGCTGGGAGACATTGCTTTGCGAGGTGCCAACCTTTTCCACAATGCCCTGCACACTCACCTCATCATCCCCCAGCGCGCATAGTATCTTCAATCGGATAGGGTGGGCCATGGCCTTCAGTGAACGCGCCGCTTGCTCGATTTCTTCATCATCATGAATGAGCGCGGCAATTATATTTTCCATTATATTTTTACCTCGATAGAGACCTTCATATGAATTATTTAAGTCACGACAACCTCCCTAACTCGCCTCTCCACATCGACACTGCCTTTTGAGGGCAAAAGATTATACAATCAGCCCCCGGTCTGAGGGAACTTAGGTATTCCCTAGGTCTCGTTTCCGCCTAAGCCCGCTGGGCTCGGCAATCGCGGCCCAAGTGAAGACCCGCTGGACTTTCCAGAAACCACTTTCAAAAAGCGTCGTCAGCATGAATTCGTCACGTCATAAACCCGTTGTTTTACTTATCCTTGATGGTTGGGGTTACAGCGAAAAAAGAGCGTACAACGCCATATTGAACGCCTCCACGCCGGTCTGGAACCACCTGTGGGCCAATTACCCGCGCGTGTTGATCCGCTGTTCCGGCACCGACGTCGGCCTGCCGTCCGACCAAATGGGCAATTCCGAAGTGGGCCACCTCAACCTCGGTGCCGGGCGGGTGGTGTACCAGGAATTCACCCGTATCAGCCGGGCGATCAAGAGCGGTTCGTTCTACAACAATCGCACCTTGACCGACGCGGTGGATGCCGCCGTCACCCAGGGCAAAGCCGTGCACATTCTCGGCCTGCTCTCCCCCGGCGGCGTGCACAGCCATGAGGAACACATCCAGTCCATGGTCAAACTGGCGGTGGAACGCGGCGCCCAGCAAGTTTATGTTCACGCTTTTCTCGACGGCCGAGACACCCCGCCCAAGAGCGCGGCAACTTCGTTGCAGGCGCTGTCCGACGTTTTCGCTCAGTTAGGCCGCGGTCGCATCGCCTCTCTCATCGGCCGTTATTTCGCCATGGACCGCGATCATCGCTGGCCGCGGGTGCAGGCCGGTTACGATTTGATCACCCAAGGCAAAGGCCTGTTCACCGCCAGCGATCCGCACAGTGCATTGCAGGCGGCCTATGAACGGGGCGAAGCCGACGAATTCGTTCAAGCCACCGCCATCGTGCCGTCCGGTGAGCAGCCGGTGACCATCCACGACGGCGACGCGGTAATCTTCATGAATTACCGCTCCGACCGGGCCAGGCAAATCACCCGCGCTTTCAT
>JAHFRV010000038.1 GCA_023266095.1 Gammaproteobacteria bacterium
AATTGAGGGATAAAATAGTCGCTCATTATAGGAGCTCCCGCCCCACCGGTAAACCTCGCACCCGTGGCACCCTGTTCCAACCTCGCGTTTGCGCTACTATACGCCCCATGGACACACCCGCTGAGCACCCGCCGGAACTGGCCCCCCGCCGTGAGATCTACAGCGTTTCGCGCCTTAACCGCGAGGTGCGCGCCCTGCTGGACCGGGGTTTCGGCCTGTTGTGGATAGAGGGCGAAGTTTCCAATCTATCCCGCCCCGGCTCGGGTCACTGGTATTTCTCCCTCAAGGACCGCGATGCCCAAGTGCGCTGTGCCATGTTCCGTATGCGCAATCAATTGATCGGCTTCGCCCCCGCCGACGGCATGCAGGTGCTGGCACGGGTGCGGGCGACCCTTTACGAACCGCGCGGCGATTATCAACTGGTGGTCGAACACCTGGAAGAGGCCGGCGATGGCCTGCTGCGCCGCGCCTTTGAAGAGCTCAAAAAGCGCCTGGCCGCCGAGGGACTATTCGACCCCGCGCACAAAAAAGCCCTGCCCAAACTGCCGCACCGGATCGGCGTGATCACCTCGCCCAGCGGCGCCGCTATCCACGATATCTTGACCGTATTGCGCCGCCGCTTCCCCGCCATCCCGGTGCTGATCTATCCGGTCCCGGTGCAAGGCACGGCGGCGGCGCCGGCCATCGCCCGCATGTTGCGCCGCGCCGGTGAGTCCCGGGACTGCGACGTGCTGATACTCGCCCGCGGCGGGGGCTCACTCGAAGACCTGTGGCCCTTCAATGAAGAGGCGGTCGCCCGGGCCATTTACGACTGCCCGCTGCCGGTGGTGTGCGGCGTCGGCCATGAGGTGGATGTCACCATCGCCGACTTCGTCGCCGACCAGCGCGCCGCCACCCCTTCCGCCGCCGCCGAACTGGTCAGCCCGGACGGCGGGGAATGGTTGCAGGCCTTCGCGACCCGCGAAAAACGCTTGCTGCAACGGCTGCTGCACATCCAGTATGCCAAACGCCAGCAATTGGACTGGCTTATCAAACGACTGGAGCAATGCCACCCCGGCCGGCGGTTGCGCGACCAAGGTCAGCGCCTCGACGAATTGGAGCTGCGCCTCAGACTGGCTTGGCGCTCACAACGGCGTCACACCGATAACCGGCTCGCCGCGCTCGCCGCCCGGCTGCATCGACACGATCCGCGCCAGTGCTTGCAAAAATTGTCTCTCCAGCGCGCGCATCTCGCGCAACGACTGGAACGGGTCATGCGTGGCCGCTTGCAACTACACCGCCAGCACCTTACAGCGCTGGCCCGCACCCTCGACACCGTCAGCCCGCTAGCCACCCTGCAACGCGGCTATGCCATCGTCCGTCACCGGCCCGACGGCGCCATCGTGCGCGATGCAACCCGGATCGAGATCGGCGATCAAATCGAGGCGCGTGTCGCCCGGGGCCGCTTGATCTGCACCGTCGATGAGCAACACGAGACATGAATTATCTGGTCATCTTGCTATTACTGGCTTTGCCCGGCTTGATTGCCGCGACGCCGCTACCGAAAAACGAGGCTGTGCCCGGCGGCGTCGCCATCATATCGCTCGCGAACCAAAGTGCGGATCCGCCGCGCGTCTACTTCAACGGCAACCGGGTATTAGTGGTGCGCAACGATCAGGACTGGCTGGCGGTGGTGGGCCTCCCGCTCGACATACCGATTGGTGAACAGGCACTAACAATCCACGAAGGCAATGCGGCGGAAACGACGGTGAGCTTCGTCATCCACGACAAGCAATACACTACTCAGCGCCTGACTATCAAGGATCAACGCAAAGTAGAACCCACGCCCGAAGATTTAAAGCGCATCGATCGTGAAAAACAGGAAATGGACGCCGCCTTCACCGCGTTCAACGAGCAGACCGAGACGCCTTTACAATTCGATCTGCCCGCCGACGGCCCGCTAAGCAGTCCTTTCGGTTTGCGCCGCTACTTCAATGATCAGCCGCGCAACCCGCATAGTGGGCTCGACGTCGCCGCGCCGGCAGGTACGCCGGTTCATGCTCCCGCCGCCGGCCGAGTGGTGGCGACCGGCGATTATTTTTTCAACGGCAATACGGTACTGCTCGATCATGGCCAAGGATTGATCACCATGTATTGCCACTTGCAACGCATCGACGTCAACGTTGGCCAGGCGCTTCGCAGCGGCGCCGTGCTCGGCCGCGTCGGTCAAACCGGTCGCGCCACCGGACCGCACCTCCATTGGAGCGTGAGTCTTAATAATGCGCGGGTTGATCCCATGTTATTTCTGAAGCCCGACGCCCTCGCCGCGACCACGCTGAAACACCGCCCTAAATCGCCCGGATCAAACTAGCGCAAAAAAGCCGCGGCATGTATTACATCCCACCCCGCTCTTGGTTTTGACCGGGATCGGTCACCTCAAAACGAGCGAATTCACCCTCGTCCACCCGTTTGTCCTGGTTCCGGTCCAACTTGGAAAATTTCGCCAGGAGGGCGGGATCCATTTGCGCCTCATCCTTATTGATATAACCGTCCCGATTAACATCCAGTTGAGAAAATTTCTGTTGCGTTTCCTCCGTCAATTGTTTGTTGCCCGGCGCCAGATCGCCGGCGCCTGCACCCCTACTTAGTATCATCGTGCCGGAAATCAGTGTGATCAGAGTTAAAGAGGTCATTGCCTTTTTCATAAACGACTCCTTGTCTGGTTGTTTGGCGATTGGTTAATCCCGTCGCTGATAACGCGATTGTACGGCTCACACATGTTCATTTTGCAGAAAACATACCACCCTATAAAAAAATATATTCTTCATAGCCTTATTACCCTGTTAAACCAATCATCCTCAAACAGACTGTCGCCGGATAGGGACGGTATTTAAATAAACAGCAATCAAGATTATGATCCATAAGAACTCTCAACCGTAGCCGGAGAGAGACAACCATGGCAGACCCGGAGCGCGACCAAGCTAACCACCAACTTCATCAATCGATGGCATAACGTTTGCCCTAACTCACATAACATTGACTAACTTTCACCTGTGGGGGTACCCATTGAAAACAGCCATCATCTCGTTAATTTTCGCCCTGTCCGGCCAAGCTGTTTACGCCGGGCCAGCGGATCAGACCATCCCCATGCGGTTAAGCACGGCGTCCACCTATTACATCGACGGTTACTTCACCGGCTACGGCGCCGTCGATTTGATGGTGGACACCGGTTCGAGTTACACCGTCATCAATGAAGAAGCGCTGGCCGTGCTGCGTGAAAACGGCGCGGCGACCTACCTCAAAGACCTAACTGGCATCATGGCCGACGGCAGTAAAAAGATCGTGCCGGTTTACCAAATCGCCGAAATGAGTATCGGCGCCAACTGCGCCTTTAAAAACATCGAAGCGGTGGTTTTCGCCGGCAGCACTCGCTACATTCTGGGTATCAGCACCCTGAAGAAGGCCGCGCCCTTCACTTTCTCCATGGAGCCGCCCACTCTCTTGGTGAGCAACTGTGGTGAAGCCTCGACTCTAGGTATACCCCAAGCCCACACCGCCCCGGTGACTGAGGATAAAGAACAACTGCGGGCCATCGCCCGCGAAGACGCGGGGGTGTGATTCGAGCGCCGCAAGGCGCGCGGCTGGGCGCCTCCTTCCGGCATAGGGCTAGGCCGCGCAGGTGATATCCGCGGCCATTTTAGTTCATCCAGCAATCCATTCCATGCCCGCCTTGCGGTGGCCAGTATCAAACGGCGGTGTATTATCGCGCCGCGATTCCTGAACCTGGGTGTCCGCCGCGCAACGACCGATAGGCGGCGATCTTCTCGCGGACAAAGACCATGCCGGCGCCTATACTCAGTAACAAGCCGTCACGCCAACTTCCAACCACCGCAGGAGCGACACCATGACAGACAAGGTCTACAAACTCATCGACTTGGTCGGTACCTCGAGCAAAAGTTCGGACGATGCCATTCAAAACGCCATCAGCCGCGCCGCCGACACCCTGCGTAATCTTGACTGGTTTGAAGTGGTCGAAACCCGCGGCACCATACAAAATGGCAAAGTGACTTGTTATCAAGTCAGCTTGAAGGTCGGATTCCGTTTGGAATAGCCGTGGCGCCAGATGCGCCGTAATCAGCGTGACGCAGCAATCATGTCGCGTCACGCCCACCCTACCGTTAGGCTGCAAATAAATCGCGCCAGCGCAGCGCGATCGTTATACAAGAAAGGCCCCACGACCTCATCATTGCCGTCTATTTCGACATCTCACGCGAGGCCACCACATAGCGGGCGGCGACTGACAGCCTGCTCCGCGCGCAATCTCAGATACAAGGATCAGTCACTGGAGTAGTCGGCGTCCCGAAAATTTGAGTCATCGAATTGCCCTGGATGATCTGAATAATGCTGGTCAAGCCGAATGAGAAACTGAAAAATTGACAGAACGAGTCGGTGGTATTGTTTTGCGAGATGGAGACATTACCGTTCGAGAAACTAAACGAGTTACTACCGAAATTTTGAGAATTCCCCTGCGTATTACTCTGTGTGTTGGTATTGCTAGTTTGCGCCCAACTTGACCCCGCGAAAAACATAGAAATAGCGATTCCGAAAATAATATGTCGCGTCTTCATGACCTCTGCCTCCTGGAATGGTTTCTAGAGCTCCGTCAACATTAAAGGTCGAAAACCGCCGTTAGTCAACTCGTGGCCCCGGTGAAAAATCCCTTCGCTTGGCCTCACCCTGAAATAGCAATGAACACGCATCGGCATTATTTGCCGAGCGAGCGCCATTTTCGAGCGCGTGCTCAATAAGGTCTATCTTCATGGGATGAAACACTATATCCTTCTGCCTTCTTTTGACCCATGCCAGACTTTCCCTTTTGACCCATGCCAGACTTTCCTCGAACGGCGCGGCTACTGAAAAAACAAACAGCGGTTTCGTGATCGGCGCGTCACGGGGTCAATGTGAACCGCCGAAGACTATTTAAACAGCAATTCATTGATGATAGACCCCCGACATTATTCCACATTCCGCCTACCCAGCGATCAGAAACATCAGATGACTTTAGCCTCTCTTAAATTTAGCCCGGATTGGCGCCCATGCCCTCGCGTACTTTTGTTGTTACTCATCCTTTTCGCACTGCCGGGCGCCTACGCGACGACGACCGGCGCGGCGCTTAAACATCAACAAGCCATACAGTTGGCCCGTGACGGTCAAAACGACGCGGCATTGCCGCTACTACGCGAATTGACTCAGGCCTATCCAGGTCGGCAGGAATATTTCTACGACTACGTCGCCGTACTGAGTTGGGCCGAACGTTACCAGGACGCGCTCGATCAGGCACAGCAGCTGAACTTGCCGGAAGCGCCGGTCTACGTATTGGAAAGTCTGGGCCGTGCCGCGCGCGGTGTAGGCGATACGGCCCAGGCTGTCGATTATTACCGCATGGCGGTACAGCGCGCACCTGACCGAATCGACAGCGTCATCGGACTGGCCAAGAGTCTCACCGAACAGGGCCGGGCCCAGGAAGCGGTGGCGCTGCTCAAACCCTTGCTGCAAGATCGTCCCACCGACAGCGCGGCTTGGGAAGCGCTGGCCTACGTTTACACAAACGACCAGCGCTTGTTCGAGGCGCTGGCAGCCTACGATCGCCTGCTCGCCATCCAACCCGCGAACCGCGAGGCACGGCGGCAGCAAATCATGTTGACCGCCCGGCTGGGAGCGGTGCCGCTGGCCTTGGACATGGCACGCGACCGTCCCGGCGTGCTTACAGAAAACGAACTTGATGCCCTCACCCTCGACGCCGCATCCAAATATATCCGTTGGAGCGACCTCTACCATCCCCTGCCCGCGCAACGCTTCGAGGATACCGACCGCGCCATCGCCCTGCTCCAAAAGGTATTGACGCGTCTCGGGCAACGTGGCGAGGGCCACTCGCCCCTGGCGCAACGCGCCCGTTACGATCTGGTGGTGGCCCTGCGCACTCGCGAGCGGCCGCAAGACGCCATTCAACTGCATGAAGAGCTGCTGACCTCCGGTGCGGCGATACCCGACTACGCCACGCAGGCAGCGGCCGATGCCTATCTCAACACGCGGCAGCCCGAACGCGCCCGGGATATTTACACTGAGTTGCTGCAGCGCCGCCCGGACGATTTTCAACTACGGATGGCCCTCTTCCACACCCACTTCGACCTCAATCAGCAGGAGCGCGCCTACACCATCATCGACACGCTTGCCGCGGAGCAGACCGATCCCGATCTGCAATTACGTACCGCGCGCAGCGCCGCGCTGGCCCGCGCCTGGGGCGAAGATTTGGCTGATGCGCAAAACCGTTATGAACGGCTTTCCCGCGCCGCGCCCAACAATCCCCAGCTCCACACCGAACTGGGTTATGTCTATCTGTGGCGCGGCTGGCCGCGCCGCGCGCTCGAACAATTCCGGATCAGCCAGGCCATCGAACCCGAAGTAGTAAGCGGACGGCTGGGTGAGATCGACGCCCTTCGCGCCGTGAACGATCTACGCAGCGCCGATGATCTGATCACCCAAATGAACAAAAACTATCCGGACGATGCACAAGTAAACCCGCTGCGGCGCAGCTGGGACAACCATAACCAGCGCGAGTTATCGATACAGGGCGGCATCACTTACAGCAACGGCACACAAGTGGGCAGCAGAGACCTGGCGCTCGAGACTCGCCTCTATTCCCAACCGCAGCGCCTCCACTATCGCGTCTACGCCCGCGACTATTTTGCCCAATCGACCTTCCCCGAAGGCAAGGGAACTTATCATCGCTTCGGCGCGGGCCTGGAGTACCGCGACCGCGATGTCGAAGTCAGCGGCGAATTTTCCGAAGGCTTCCGCCGCGACGCCGGCCTGGGCGTGGCTTTGCGCGGCAGCTGGCTGGCCGACGATCATTGGCGCTTCCATGCTCACTATGACAGTTACAGCAACGAAGCGCCGTTGCGCGGGCGTTTCAACGAAGATCTCGACGGCTGGTCGCTGGGGGCCGGCGCTGAATATCGGGTTCATGAGTCGCGAGCTTACGCCGCGGCTCTGCAACAACTGGAATTCAGCGACGGCAATCGGCGCATCATCACCAGTGCTTCCGCTTTTCAACGCCTGATCCAGCAGCCGCGCTACAAACTCGACGGTCGTCTCGGCGTATACGCGTCGAACAATAGCCGCGACGACGCCTCCTACTACAATCCCGCCAGTGATTTTTCACTGGACGCGTCGCTACTCAATGAATGGCTGCTCAGCCGACGTTACTCGCGGGTTTTCCTTCATCGGCTGGGCCTGAACCTCGGCGTTTATAGCGCCAGCGGTTACTCCAGCAAACCGGTAGGCGGCCTCAACTACGAACATGAGTGGCGGCTGGACGACAGCCTCGGCGTCATTTACGGCGTCGCGCTCAACCGTCCGGTCTACGACGGCGTGTATGAAACCCATTCCCGCTTTTATCTGAATCTACGCTGGAGATTTTAAAAATGCAGGCAATCCGCGCCGCGCTGTGTTTACTCCTCCTGTTCGCCTTACCCGGCATGCCGCTCCAGGCCGGCGAATCCTTCGTGGTGTTGTCTTATCACGATATTCAAGATACCGTTCCGGCCAAAACCCGCACCCTCACTCTCAGCAGCGACGAACTGGTCGCGCAGTTTTCCTGGCTCAAGAGCCATGGCTATCACCCGGTCAGTCTCGATGACTTACTCGCCGCCCGCGACGGCCGCCGCACGCTGCCGGACAAGGCGGTGCTGCTCAGTTTCGACGACGGCTACCAAAGCATGTACAGCCGGGTGTTTCCCCTGCTGAAACTCTACAATTATCCGGCGGTGCTCGCCCTGGTGAGCGACTGGATGGAAGCCAAGCCCGGCACGCTCATCACCTATGACGACGACCAATTCCGACGCGAACAATTACTGAATTGGGATCAAGTGCGCGAAATGCAAAAATCCGGCTTGGTCGAGATCATCAGTCACAGCCATCAGTTGCATGGCGGCGTCAGTGCCAATCCGCAAGGCAACCTTCAGCCCGCGGCCGCCGCCCGGTTTTACGACGCGGCCACCCGCCGTTACGAAAACGATGAGCAATATCGCCGCAGAATCAGCGATGATCTGCAACGCAGTGTGCGGATACTCGAACAGCGTCTCGGCGTTAAACCGCGCGGGCTGGCTTGGCCTTACGGCAGTTACACGCGGGACGCGGTCGAGGCCGCCGACCAGATCGGCCTGAGCATTCTCTTTACGCTCACCGACGGCCAGGGCGATACCGCCCAGTTGCAGGCGATCCCCCGTTACCTCATTCGCCACAATACCCGCCTCTCGGATTTCGTCTGGCGGCTACGCAACACGAGCGCGCCCCAGCCCATACGAGTCGCCCATGTCGATCTCGATTACGTTTACGATGCCGATCCTGTGCAACAGGACAAAAATCTCGGACAACTCATAGAACGCATCAAAGCGCTGGAGATCAACACGGTATTCTTGCAGGCCTACGCCGACCCCGACGGTGACGGCAGCGCCGCCGCTTTATATTTTCCCAACCGCCATCTGCCGGTACGTGCCGATCTCTTCAATCATGCCGCGCATCAACTGCGTAACCGCGCCCAGGTCAAGGTCTACGCTTGGCTGCCGGTCTTGGCGTATCAATTGCCGGAACTGCATCCGCTCGCGGGTTTGACGGTACATAATGAGGGTCAGCAACGCGAAACGCCCGCGCCGACGCATCGGCGCTTATCGCCCTTTTATCCCCAGGTGAGAAAAATGATCGGCGAGATATATCAAGACCTCGCCCAGCATGCCAACTTCGATGGCGTGCTCTTTCACGACGACGCTTATCTCGCCGATTACGAGGACAGCAGTCCCGCCGCGCTCGAGCATTATCAACGGCGGTGGGGCCTGCCCGGCACGCTGGCCGAGCTACACGCGACAGCCGCGAATTTCAACGCTTGGTCCGCGCACAAAACCCGATTCCTGGCGGAATTCACCGATGAACTCGCGCAACAGGTACGCCGCTACCGCCCCGACATTAAAACCGCGCGCAATCTCTACGCCGAAGTGATCATGGACCCGGCGGCCGAAAACTGGTTCGCCCAATCATTGCCGGTCTTCCTCCAACATTATGATTACGCCGCTGTGATGGCGATGCCGCATCTGGAAGGCGCGGCGCGGCCCCGCGTCTGGCTCACCGAGCTCGCCGAGCGGGTCGCCGCGATCCCCGGCGCGCTGCCTCATACCCTCTTCGAATTGCAGAGCGTGGATTGGAATACCAAAACACCGCTGAGCAGCGCGGAGATGGCGGCGCAGATGGCGCTGTTGCGGCGCAACGGCGTCAACAATCTCGGCTATTACCCGGATGACTTCGTCAACGACCACCCCGCCGTCGACGTGATCAAACCCGAATTTTCCCTGCGCGCTAACCCTTATAGGTAATGGTGATGACGGATATTGCCACCAGCCCCTTGTCCTGGCTGTTCCAGTTTCAATTCTACTATCCCTTGTTCATGGCATATGTGTGGATGACCGGCGCACTTTATTACTACTATCACTGGGAAGCGGGCAAGAACCACCAAGTGCCCGATCTGCCGCGGCTACCCGAATTCCCGCCGGTATCGGTGATCGTGCCCTGTTATAACGAAGCGGCGACCATCGAAGAAACCATCATGTATCTCTTGCGCAGCCTTTATCCCGACTTCGAGATCATCGCCATTAACGACGGCAGCAAAGACGACACCGCGACGATACTCGACCGCCTCAGCGCCAGCCATCCGCAATTGCGGGTCATCCATCTCGCCGAGAATCAAGGCAAATCGATGGCCTTGCGTATGGGCGCATTGATGTCGCCCAACGAATATCTGGTCTGCATCGACGGCGACGCCTTGCTCGACAAACATGCGATCACCTGGATCGTCAGTCATTTTCTCAACGGTCCGCGGGTCGGCGCCGTCACCGGCAATCCCCGTATCCGCACCCGCTCCACCTTGCTGGGCAAGATCCAGGTGGGGGAATTCTCGGCCATCATCGGCATGATCAAACGCGCCCAACGCATCTACGGCCGGGTATTCACCGTCTCCGGGGTGGTCACCGGCTTTCGCAAAGCGGCGCTCCATCAATCGGGTTATTGGAGTCTCAACACCGTCACCGACGATATCGACATCAGCTGGCGCATGCAGCTCAATCACTGGGACATCCGCTTCGAGCCCAACGCGCTGTGCTGGATACTCATGCCGGAAACCCTGCGCGGCCTGTGGCAGCAGAGGCTGCGCTGGGCGCAGGGCGGCATGGAAGCGCTGTTCGAATACAGCCGCAACATGTTCGCCTGGCGCAAGCGGCGTATGTGGGGGGTCTGTATCGAATACCTCGTCAGCATCTTTTGGGCCTACAGCATGGCGTTGGTCGCGCTGATCTGGTGCCTGCAATACTTCATCGCCATGCCCGACTGGCTGCGGGTGCCTTCACTGATCCCCGGTTGGAACGGCGTACTCCTCGGCGCGACCTGCCTGCTGCAATTCGCCATCAGCCTGCTCATCGATTCCCGCTACGAACGCCGGATGGGCCGATATTATTATTGGATGATCTGGTATCCCATGTTGTATTGGATAGTGAGCGTGATCACCACCGTGGTCGCCTTACCCAAGGCCGTCCTGCACCGGCGGCAAGTTCGCCGCGGCGTCTGGGACAGCACCGACCGGGGACTGCGCCCATGAAACGTCTCGTCATCGAACGCCCCGATCTGCAATCCCCGTTGCAACGCACCACCACCGGCGTCCTCACTTTCATTTTTTGGCTGTTCTGGATTTACCTATGGCTGCCGCTTATCAGTCTGGTGGCGTGGGGGCTGGGCATCCAACTCTTCTACGACAACTTTATCGACAATGAAGGCTATCAACTGCTGATCACTCAATGGAAATGGTATGTGTTCGTCCTGGCGTTGATCGTCTTCCTACTCATAGGTTGGGCGCGCTACAATCTCCTGCGTTTCCGCGACAAGGAGCGGCGCAAGAAACCCATGCCCGTCGATCTCGTCACCCACGCCCGTGATTTTAAAATCGATGCCTCGCGGCTGGCGGTATGGCTAAGCGCCAAACACCTGGTGATCCACCACGACGAACACGGCATCATCAACCGCGTCGAAACCGGCGATACTTCCGGAAACATATAAATGGTGGCAAGCCAGTTATTAAGGCGGTCATTGGTAATGCCACACGGTCATGACTCCTTCCCACCCGCCTGCAAGGGGGCGGGATAGGATGAGGTCGACTTGGGTCCGACTTTAATTTCGAAAGAGCCCGTGATTTTCTAGCGCATCTACCCAAGAATGCAGTATGGCGGCCATTATGCGCCGGCTATCCGCCGCCGCGGCAATCAACGCGCATCTTTTTTGTGGTGCCGTTGCAGGCGCCGGCGTTTCTCTATCTGACGCGGGGTGAGCACATTTTTTTTGCCCGCGTAGGGATTGGCGCCGGTCTTGAATTCCATGCGCAGCGGCGTGCCTTGCAGGCGCAGCACTTTGCGGAAGGTGTTAACCAGATAACGTTGATACGTCGCCGGCACCGCCTCGGTTTGATTGCCATGGACGATGATCAGCGGCGGATTGCTGCCGCCTTGGTGGGCATAACGCAATTTGATACGGCGGCCGTGCACCAACGGCGGCGGATAACCACTCACCGCGTCTTCCAGAGTGCGGGTCAATTGCGGCGTGGGGAATTTGCGCATCGCCGCCTTATAGGCGTTGACGACGGTGCCGAATAAATCGCCCACCCCGCTGCCGTGCAAAGCGGAGATGTAATGGAATTTGGCGAATTCGAGAAACGGCAGGCGGCGGTCGATGTCGGTCTTCACCACTTGCCGTTGGTCCTGCGACAAGCCGTCCCATTTGTTGATGGCGATCACCATGGCGCGGCCGCGCTCCACCACCATGCCGGCCAGGCCGGTGTCCTGCGCGTGCACGCCTTCGCTGGCATCCATCACCATGATCACCACATGGGCGGCGTCGATGGCTTGCAGGGTTTTCACTATGCTGAATTTCTCGATGGCGTCTTCGACCCGCGCCCGGCGACGCACGCCGGCGGTGTCGATCAGCACGTAACGCTGACCGTCGCGCTCATAGGGGATGTAAATGCTGTCGCGGGTGGTGCCCGCCTCGTCGAACACCACCACCCGCTCTTCGCCGAGCATGCGGTTGATGAGGGTGGACTTGCCGACGTTGGGCCGTCCGACCACCGCGACGCGGATGCTGCCGTCTTCCGCCGCTTCGCTGCCGTCGGCCACCCGCGGCAGATCGGCGAGCGCGGCCTCCATCAGCGCGGCGATGCCGTCGCCGTGCGCGGCGGAGATGGCATACGGCTGGCCTAAACCCAGGCTTTGGAAATCGGCGCTGATGACGTGAGTATTGGCGCCTTCGCTTTTATTGACCGCGACGAACACCCGTTTGCCCAGCTGCCGCAGGTAGTCGGCGATTTGCTCGTCGCCGGCGCTCAAACCGTTGCGGCCGTCCACCAGCAGCAAAATGGCGTCAGCCTCCTTCATGGCAAGCCGCGCCTGCACCGCCATCTGGCCGGTGATGTTTTCCTCGTCGCCGCCCAAGCCGCCGGTGTCGATCACGATGTAGCGGCGATCGCCGACCTTGCCGTCGCCGTAGATGCGGTCGCGGGTCAAGCCCGGCAAATCCGCCACCAAGGCGTCGCGCGAACGGGTGAGGCGATTGAACAAGGTGGACTTGCCCACGTTGGGCCGCCCCACCAGGGTGATCACGGGCTTCATAACAGTGACAGTGGACATGATATTGCGATACTCAAATGACCTGCGGCAAAACCGCCGCTTTAACGGTGAGCGCGCAACGCGGTGACCGTGCCATCGGCACCGAGGGCGTAGAGCAGATCATCCGCCACCAGGGGCGCGCCGACGATGCCTGACTCGCTGATGTGATAACGTCCGGCCAGATGACCGTCGTTGCGCACCAGCCAATGCAGATAACCTTCCACGTCGGCCACCACCAGATAATCGCCGTACACCACCGGCGCCGACGCGGCGCGGTTGTGCAATTGTTCCTGTTTCCACAAAGCCGAACCGGTGCGGCGATCCAAGGCCCAGATATCACCTTCCTCATCGCACAGATAAATCGCGTCCTGGTCGTGGGCCATATCGCTGTAAGCGGACACCTCGCGCGGCCATAACACCCGGCCGTTGGCGCGGGACATCGCCGCTACCCGGCCGTGATAGGCGGCGGCATACACCAGATCGTCCAGCACCAGCGGCCGGGCATCGACATCCACCATGCGCTCCAACTCCGAACGGCCTTGCGGCTGGGCCACCACGGTTTCCCATTGCACCGCCCCGTCGCGCAGCGCGAGGGCCAGCAATTTGCCGTTGGCGAAACCGGCGTAGACCACGCCGTCGGCGATCACCGCGGCACCGATGCCCCGCAAAGTCAGGCTGGGCACCGGCCTTTCCACCAGCCAGCGTCGCGCGCCGTCGTGTAAATCCAAGGCGGCGATTTTACCGTCGCCGGCGCGGACCACCACCATGCCTTCGCCGGCCGCCGGCGCCGCCAACACTTCACTGGATACCGGCGCGCGCCATACCAGCGCGCCGTCTTTTTGCGACAGCGCCAGCACCTCGGCCTGCCGCGTGCCTAACAACAAGACTTCACCGGCCGCGGTGATGCCCGCGCTGATCTCGGCGCCGACACGCCGCTCCCACAGCAATTTACCGCCGCGCGCTTGATAAGCGCGCAACCAATGCTTGCCGTCCACCACGAACAACACACCATCTACCACTACCGGCCGCACGTCGCCTGGCGACGCCGCGTCCCATGCCGCCATGGGTTTGGACCATGCCGATTTTATAGTGAGTTCCTGGGTGAACGCGGCCAACGGCGCCGGCTTGCCGCTCTCCGGCGCCGACGCACACGCCCCGAGCAACAAGGCGGTCAACACGAGGCAGGCCGTACGTTTCAAGACGATTGCGCTCCCCCGAGGGCTGACAACTTCATCTGCAAACGCTCGTGTTCGCCGGCCTCGGGCTCGCCGGCCAGGGCCGCGCTATAAGCGGCGCGCGCCTCATCCAGGCGGTTCAAGCTCACCAGAATATCGCCTTTCAATTCCTGCATCGGCGCCGTGAAAGCCTTTTCGTCCACACCCTGCATCACATTCAAGGCCGCCGCGCCATCACCGGCGGCCAACAGCACCCGCGCCAAGCGCAAGCGCGCCACATCCTGCAGCGCCGGCAGGCTGGCGTTGTCGATCACCCACTGCAAATATTTCTTGGCGCCGTCTTGATCGTTGTCATCCATCTTGTGCTTGGCCAGCACCAGGGCGGTGAGCGCCGCATAAGGACTGGCGCGGCTCTGCTCGAGCAAACGTCCGCCGCGATCGACGGCCGCGGCCTTTTCACCACGTTGCAAATCAGCCAGCACTTGTTCGTATTGTTCCTCGGCCAACAGCGCCTGATTGTTTTTATGATCGATCCACAGCCGCCCGCCGATCAACACCAGCACGCCGATGGTCACGCCCACCAGCACGGATTTACCGTTGCTGCGCCACCAGCGCTTGACGGCCTCGACTTGTTCCTGTTCCGATGAATAACCTTCCACGGTGTGTTCCTCGTTCTAAAATTCAATTGTTCCGACTGCGCAGGGGCAATATACCCTCGCCGCGTTCTTCCCGTGCTTGCGCAGGCGAGAGGAGCAGCGCGCTGCTCCTCTCGATAATCTCCCATTGTCTTGGCCCCGCGGCCTGCCGCGGAAATTTTAAATCAAGTCCGCATGAGCAGGCGCGGCAGGTCCGCCGCCGCGCAGCCCGCCAAAGTCCGCAGCAAGTCTTGCCACGCCCAAGTCTGCTGCGGCGCGCCCTCGCGCAGGGCTTTGACACCCACACTAGCCTGGACCGCCTCTTCGTCACCCAACACCAGGGCAAACGCCGCGCCGCTCTTGTCGGCGCGTTTGAGTTGCGATTTGAAACTCCCGCCCCCGCAATTCACCAACACGCCCAGCGCGGGATTGGCGTCGCGCAATTGTTCGGCGTACAACAGACCGATACGTTCGGCCTCGGTGCCCACCACCGCCAAAAATAGATCCGGCGCGGCGGCGGGCAGCGTGGCCTGTTCTTCCAGCAGCGCCACCACCCGTTCTATGCCCAGCGCAAAACCCGCGGCCGGGGTGGCGCGTCCGCCCAGCTGCGCCACCAGGCCGTCGTAACGGCCGCCCGCGCACACCGTGCCTTGCGCGCCCAAACGGTCGGTCACCCACTCGAACACGGTTTTGCCGTAATAATCCAAGCCGCGCACCAAACGCGGATTGACGCGATAGACCACCCCGGCGGCGTCGAGCAGGCGGCACAGTTCGTCGAAATGAGCACGCGATTCCTGGTCGAGCGACGCCGGCAATTGCGGCGCGCCGGCGATCAAGTCTTGCAGCGCGGGATTTTTACTGTCCAGTATCCGCAGCGGATTACTCTGCAAACGGCGGCGACTGTCTTCGTCCAATAACTCGTAATGGGCGATGAAATAGGCGACCAGTTCCTCGCGATAAACGGCGCGCACCGCGGCCGTGCCCAAAGAATTGATCTGCAATTCCAGGTCATTCAAGCCCAAGCGCCGCCACAGGCGGCGGGTCAGTAACAGCAATTCCGCGTCGATGTCGGGTCCGGCCATGCCGAAGGTTTCGACGCCGATCTGATGGAACTGACGATAACGGCCCTTCTGCGGCCGCTCATGGCGGAACATCGCGCCGCTGTACCACAAGCGCCGCACCTGATTGTGCAACAGTCCGTTCTCGATGCCGCCGCGCACGCAACCCGCCGTACCCTCGGGCCGCAGGGTCAAGCTGTCGCCGTTGCGATCGGCGAAGGTGTACATCTCTTTTTCGACGATGTCGGTGACCTCGCCGATGGTGCGCTTGAAGAGTTCAGTGCTTTCCAGCAAGGGCAAACGGATTTCCTCATAGCCGTAACCGGTCAACACCTCGCGCGCGAGTTTTTCCACGTGCGCGAAATAGCGGCACTGCTCGGGCAAGATGTCGTGCATGCCGCGAACGGCTTGAAGTGTCGTGCTCATAATGGAAGATTATCGAATCTTATTGAACCGTCATCGTCAAAACATCCATCGCCCCGCCCGCCCGTCACCGTCACAAGGAACTGATGCCGTTCTCACCCAAACGAAAGCGCGCCGTGTCTTGCCGCGCATATAAGCGCTGATCCACCGGCTTGCCGTTGAACTCCAGAGTCACACCCGGGGCGAAACCCAGCAACACGTCGAAAGGCGGCACGCCTTCCAAGGTTTTCATGGCGCCGGAATCCAGCAAGTCATACAACAAACGCCGGCCGGTGGTGTCGCGCACCTCTACCCAGGAGGCCTGGTCGATCTTGAGCGACAGCGTGGCGCGGACCGCCGGCGCCGACGTCGCCGCAGACGGTGATTCCACCGGCGGCAAGGTGGGCAAGCCCGGCGGCGGTACCGCGGCCGGCTCTTCCTCGCGACCGAGGTCCACGTCTTCAGACGGTATTACACCCGAGCCGGTTTCCCCGCCGCCTTGTAACAGCGCGGACTCCGGCGCGCCCGGCACGGGTGGCGTCTTGTTCTGATCATGAACGGGTGGTTCTTGCACTTGCGAAAAGCTGGGCAATCGTCCCCCGCTCTGCCAGCCGAGAAACACCATGATCGCGACGACCACCAGCAGCAACACGATCACGCCCGGCGCCCACGAGGTCGATGAACCGAGACGCGGGTAACGGTTTACTTGCTTCAAAGCCGGCGGCACGTCATGCCCCAGGCCGTGATACGCCTCGAGCAAGGGTTCCGGCGCCAAATCCAGCAGACGCGCATAAGCCCGGATATTTCCGGTAATGAAAATCGGTGCGGCGAATTTGTCGTAATCATCCTCTTCCAACGCCAGCACCAACGCCGGGTCTATCCGCAATTGGGTAGCCGCCGCCTCCACCGTCAACTTGCGCGCCTCCCGCGCCTCCCGCAAGCGAGCGCCCGGACCGATAGTGGCTACCGGTTCGCGCGGCTTAACATTCTCGACCGTTGATTCCGTCATCGCCCTGTTTGCCCTTGTAATAGCTCAGTCTCCGCCGCAAGCGGGAAATCCTCTTTCAGTCGCGTCGCGTACTTGGCGGCGTTGGTCTCATCCCCTAATTGTTTTTCGACTCGCACCCCCAGCCACAAACTTTGTGGTGAGGCGCGCGCGGCGTTGAAATATCGTTGCAGAAAGGCCCGCGCGTTCAAGTATTCCTGCTGTTTGAATTTCAGCGCGGCCATTTCATACAGCGCCGCCGGCAATTTAGGATTCAAACGCAATGCCGCCCGTAAATATTCCTCGGCCTTCGCCTCGTCGGGCTGCTGCAGCGCGCAGAGGGCCGCATTGCTGTAAGCCACTTCCGGAGTTTTATAGAAGGGCTGCTTGGCGGCGGTCATGAATAGAGTCTGCGCTTCGTCGAGACGTTTTTGCCGGCACAGAAACACGCCGAAATTATTGAGTAACATCGGATCCACCGGAGTGATCGACAAAGCCTTGCGGTAATGCATCTCGGCGCTTTTGTTCTCACCGATTTGCTGGTAGACCTCGGCGATGTAATGATTGCCGCTGGCTAACTGCGGATCGAACGACAAAGCGTGTTTGAGTTTTTCGAGGGCATGCTCGTAATCGCCCTGCTGCATATAAGCTAGACCCAATTCGGCGTTAATCTCGGCGGCACTGCGGCCGCTGGATTTGCTGGTGGCGCCGGACCCGATGCAGCCGGCCAAGGCGGACGCCAACACCAACCCACACAGCCCCGCCGCACGCCACGTCACAGTGTGGCTCTCCCCGCCGCGGCGCTGCGTTGTGAACGGCGGGTACGGTCCATTACCCGCCCCACCAGCTGGCCGCAGGCGGCGTCGATGTCGTCACCGCGGGTCTTGCGCGTCATGGTATTCAAACCGGCGCGGGTAACGATATCGCGGAACACCTTGATGCTCTCCGGCGACGAACAGGTGTAATGGGTATTGGGAAAGGGATTAAAGGGTATCAAGTTGACCTTGGCCGGCACGTCCGCCAGCAGCTTCACCAAGGCATGGGCGTGTTGGGGCGTGTCGTTGATGCCCGCGAGCATGACGTATTCGAAGGTGATTTTGCGGTGCGGCACGCCGTCGAGGTAACGCCGGCAGGCCGCCATCAATTCCGCGATCGGATATTTCTTGTTGAGCGGCACGAGTTGATTGCGGAGCGCGTCATCCGGCGCATGCAGCGACACCGCAAGGCTCACGTGGCAGGCCTCGCGTAATTGATCGATGCCCGGCACCACACCGGCGGTGCTCAAGGTAACGCGGCGCTTCGACATACCATAGGCGAAGTCGTCGATCATGACATTCATGGCGCGCACCACGTTGTCGAAATTGAGCAGCGGTTCGCCCATGCCCATCATCACCACGTTGGTGATGCGCCGCTCGCCCTTGGGGGTATCACCGAGCGCGCGGTAGGCCACCAATAATTGGCCGATGATTTCTGCGGTACTGAGATTACGATTGAAGCCCTGCTGCGCCGTGGAGCAAAACGTGCAATTGAGTGTGCAACCCACTTGCGACGACACGCACAAAGTACCGCGGCCCTCTTCGGGAATGAACACCGTTTCGACGCTGTTGCCGCCGTCGACTTTGATCAGCCATTTGCGGGTCCCGTCGCGCGAGGCCTGCTCCAGCACCACTTCCGGCAAACGAATCTCCGCCGTCTCTTTAAGGCGCGTACGCAGCGCCTTACTGAGATTGGTCATGGCGTCGAAGTCAGCGGCACCGCGCTGATGCACCCACTGCAAGACCTGCGAAGCACGGAAGGCCTGTTCGCCGAACTCGGCGAAGTAGGCCTCCAGTGACTGCCGGTCGAGATTCAGCAGGTTGATTTTGTCGGTGTTCTCAGACAAAGACGTTTACCGCGTGCGGGCGCAGATCTCGCCCTGTTTGAAAAAGAACGCAATCTCCTCGCGCGCCGTATCGGCGGCATCGGAGCCGTGCACCACGTTTTCCTCGACACTATCGGCGAAGTCGGCGCGGATAGTGCCGGGCGCGGCGTTCTTCGGATTGGTGGCGCCCATCAACTCGCGGTTCAAGGTGACGGCATTGTCGCCTTCCAGCACCTGCGCCATCACCGGACCGGAGGTCATGAACTTAACCAGGTCGTTGTAAAAGGGCCGCTCTTTATGCACCGCATAAAACGCCTGAGCCTGTTCAGTACTCAAGTGCACCATACGCGCCGCGATGATGCGCAAGCCGGCGTTTTCGAAACGGCGATAAATTTCACCGATGATGTTTTTTGCAACTCCATCAGGCTTGATGATCGACAAGGTACGCTCAGTGGCCATGTCTGAAACTCCACGACAATAAAGAATTAATAAAAGACGGGCCCGCGAGACAAGGCGGGCCCACAAAGTAAAAAAGGTGCGTTAGTTTAACGTCTTACCGTCGCATCTGCAATGCAAAACGCCGAAGTGGTCCGTTTATACGGTGAAGCTCTCGCCACAGCCGCAGCTGTCTTTGACGTTAGGGTTGTGGAATTTGAAAAAGGAATTGAGGCCTTCGCGGACGTAATCCACTTCGGTGCCTTCCAAAAAAGCTACACTGTCGGCGGCCACGATCAATTTGACGCCCTCTTGTTCATAGACCACATCACTTGGGTCGATGCTATCGGCGTAATCCAATACATAGGCATAACCGGAGCACCCGGATTTCTTCACGCCTACCCGCAGACCCTCGCCTTTACCACGGCGGTTCAGGGTCGCTTTAACATGCTCAGCGGCGGCTTTGCTCATCGCTATCGCCATGGGTACTACCTCGTATTCGCAAAAAATCGTTGCTGTTCTATGACGTTAACGGCCGGGCGAGAGTTCCGGGCCAGTCCGGATGCTCTCCCCCTCAATCTCAATGTCATTACTTTACCACGCGGTGAGGGCACTGTTGCGTACCAGGGCCCATAGTGTGTGCAGCGCGGTGATGAGGGCGTCCACGTCGGCGTGGGTGTTGTCCACGCCGAAACTTACCCGGATGACATTACGGGACAGTTCAGCGGCAAAGCCCATGGCCACCAGCACGTGACTGGGTTCGGTGCTACCCGCCATGCAGGCCGAGCCGCTGGAGACCGCGATGCCGACTTGATCCAGATTCATCAACACACTGGGGCCGTCGATGCCCGGCACCGCCACCATCACCGTGTTGGGCAAACGCTCGGCCTCGCGGGCCACTACCAGCAGTTCGGGCAGTTCCGCATGCAAACGCGCCTCGAAACGCTCACGTAAATTCAGCAAATGCTGGTGGCGGCCGGCCCATTCCTCGCCGGCCAACTGGGCGGCGGCACCAAAACCCACGATAGCCGACAGGTTTTCGGTGCCGGCACGCAGACCCCGTTCGTGGCCGCCGCCGTGCAGCAGCGGCCGCAGGTCCAAGGCCTTATCGACGATCAACGCTCCAGTGCCTTTGGGACCGTAAATTTTATGGGCGGACAGACTCATGAGCTGGACCCCGCTCGCGGCGAAATCCACCGCTATTTTGCCCGCCGCCTGCACTGCGTCGCAGTGCATCACCGCCCCGGCCGCACGCGCCACCGCACTGAGGGCGACGATGTTTTGCACCACCCCGGTTTCGTTATTGGCCAGCATGATCGAGACCCAGCGCGTGTCCGGCCGCAACACCGCCTTCAGCGTGTCCGGCTCGACCCGCCCCAAGCTATCGACCGGAATCAGGTCCAGACCCCAGCCTAGCTCCGCCCAGGCCCGCGCCGGCAGGAGCAGCGAGGAATGTTCGATGGCGCTCACCGCCAAACGGCCAAACGGGCGGTTACCGACCACACCGGCCAAGGCAAAGTTGTTGGCCTCGGTGCCGCCACTGGTGAAGATCACTTGCGAGGGATGGGCGTTGACCAGCCCCGCCACTTGTTCGCGGGCCTGATCCAGCGCGGCGCGCGCTACCCGACCCGGCCGATGCAGACTGGAAGGATTGCCGTAGTGCTGACGCCAATAGGGCCGCATAGCCTCCAGCACCCGCTCGTCCACGGCGGTGGTGGCATTGTGATCGAGATAGAGAGACATCAGGGGGAAAGCGGGCGGCAAGTTCTGCCGCCCATCCGAAGACCAGGCTTAAACCAGACTGACCGGCCGCTCGATGAGACGGGCATCTTGACGGGCTACCACGTCCTTCACCGCCCGCCGCTCCACCAGCTCGCCCAGGGTAATGCGGCTCAAAAAGTCATGTATCTGATTGCTGAGATCGAACCACAGATCGTGGGTCAGACAAACTTGGCCGTTTTGACAGTCGCCGCGTCCTTCGCAACGGGTGGTATCGAGTTTCTCATCGATAGCATTCAACACATGCACCACGGCGATTTCGTTCGCCGGCCGGCTGAGGCGATAACCGCCACCGGGCCCCCGCGCGCTCAACACCAATCCCTGCCGCCTCAAACGGGCGAACAGTTGCTCCAAATAGGAAAGCGAAATGCCTTGCCGTTGCGAAATATCCGCCAATGGCACCGGCTTGACATTGGCATGCACAGCCAAATCCAGCATCGCAGTCACGGCGTAACGCCCCTTCGTCGTGAGCTTCATGGGTGCACCTCTAAAGCATTACCGTATTGAGTATGCAGATTTATCGTACTTGAGGCATAGCGTCAACTTTTTTCTGCTATATCTTGCGCTGAAGCGTTCTGATCAGCGGCCTCCGCCGCCCGTGGTCCGCGGATTTCGCAGGGACCCAAGTCGGGTAAGGGCATATCTTTAAACTCCAAACCGGCCTGCTTCATGCTCTCGCACATGAGTTCCAGCTTGTTATCCATGGCGTGGACATGATCGAGAATCCGATCCAAGGCATTGGCCACCGGGTCCGGCATATCCTGCGTGGTGCCGTAGGCGTCGAAGCCGATCTTCTTGGCGAAGGCCCGCCGGCGCTGACCGGCGTGATCCAGCTCGGCGGGCTCGCGCTGCACTACCCGGCCGGGTATGCCCACCACGGTGGCGCCGGCCGGCACGTCTTTCACCACCACTGCATTGGAACCGACCCGCGCGCCGTCACACAGATTGATGGGGCCTAGCACCTTGGCCCCCGCGCCCACCACTACGTCATTGCCCAAGGTGGGATGGCGTTTGCCCCTTTTCCAGGTCGTACCACCCAAGGTGACGCCGTGATACAGCGTGCAATCGTCGCCGATCTCGGCAGTCTCGCCGATCACCACCCCCATACCGTGGTCGATGAAAAAACGCCGTCCGATCTTGGCGGCGGGATGGATCTCGATGCCGGTCAGCCAGCGGGCCAGCATCGACACGAAACGCGCCAGCCATTTGAACCCGGCGTTCCACAGCCGGTGGGCCAGGCGGTACGCCAGCACGGCGTGCAGACCCGGATAGGTGGTCAGCACTTCGAACGAGGTACGGGCCGCCGGGTCGCGGTCGAACACGATACGAATATCTTCACGCAAACGTTGAAACATAAACTATCCCGCCGGGTGGCGCTTTATCGCAGAGTGATTGAAAATCTGGGCGGCACGCTTCATTCCCCGTCGCCGCCCCGCATTCTAACGGAATTCTCCCGCGGCGGACGGCCCGTTGCCGCGATCGACAGCCGACGCTGCACGCTGGTAAGTATGCCGCGGAGGACGTTGATCTCGGTCTGATCCGGTTCCGCGCGGTTATACAAGCGGCGCAGACGCCGCATCAGATGTTTGGGATTGACCGGGTCGAGAAACTCCAGCTCGGTCAGCACTTGTTCGAGATGCGCATAAAACCGTTCGCGCTCATCGGCCGAAGCCAAAGGCGTGGTGTCCGGCGTCATCACCGGCCCTTGTCGACCGGCCATACGCAACTCGTAGGCCACCACCTGTACCGCCGCCGCCAGATTGAGGGACGAATAATCGGGGTGGGTGGGAATGTGCAGCAGATAGTTGCAACGGTCCAGTTCCTCGTTGCTCAAGCCCGAATGTTCACGGCCGAACACCACCGCCACCGGCGCGTGGGCCGCCGCGCTCAGGGCACGCGCGGCGGCCTCACGCGGATCCACCGCCGGCCAGGGAATGCTGCGGTCGCGGGCGGTGGCGCCGAACACCACGCCGCACCCCGTCAGCGCGGCGTCGAGCGTCGGATACAGCTCGGCGCCGACCAGGATGTCATCGGCGCCCGAGGCGCGTGCCGTGGCCTCGGCACTGGGGAAATGCAGGGGGTCCACCAGCCGCAAACGGCTCAGGCCCATGTTTTTCATGGCCCGCGCCGCGCCGCCGATGTTGCCCGGATGGGTGGTCCCCACCAATACGATACGAATATTTTCCAACATCAACGCTATGCTTCCGCCACAATTTGTCCTGCCGCCTGAGCGGGTTGTTTGCTATCCTACGCGTTTTTGCGTACCCGTTCATTCCCTAACGACCCAGGCTGTAGCATGCAACCCTTATTGAACATCGCTGTCTCCGCCGCCCGCAAGGCGGGCAACATTATCGTGCGCTCCATGGATCGCATCGACAGCCTGCGGGTGGACACCAAGAGCCACAACGATTTCGTCAGCGAGGTCGATCATCGCGCCGAGCAGGAAATCATTCACACCATCCGCAAGGCCTATCCTCACCACGCCATCCTCGCGGAAGAGAGCGGCGAACAAGGCGACAGTGAATACACCTGGGTCATCGATCCTCTCGACGGCACCACCAATTTTCTCCACGGTTTCCCGCAATACGCCGTCTCCATCGGTCTGCGCCACAAAGGCCGTTTCGAAGTGGCGGTGGTCTACGATCCTATCCGTCCCGAATTGTTCACCGCCCTGCGCGGCGGCGGCGCGCAATTGGAAGGCCGCCGCATCCGCATCAGCAAGGCGCGCGGACTTGAAGGCTGCCTGCTGGGCACCGGCTTTCCCTTCAAGGATCAGACTCACGTCGACGCCTACCTCGGCATGTTCAAGGCCGTGCTGCCGCAAGCGGCCGGCATCCGCCGCGCCGGTTCGGCGGCCCTCGACCTGGCCTACGTCGCGGCCGGCCGTTTGGACGGCTTCTGGGAAATCGGTCTGCAACCTTGGGACATGGCTGCCGGTATCCTGCTCATCAAAGAGGCGGGCGGCATCCTCGGCGATTTCCGCGGCGGCGACCAATATTATGAAACCGGCAACCTGGTGACCGGCAACGCCAAAGTCTATTCCGCGCTGTTACAGACTTTCGCACCTTATATCAGCCCGGCCCTGCAAGCGGAGCAGGAAACGACACACTCGCCGCTCAAATCCATTACCATGAGTCTCGACAAACAAAACAAGCGTACGCGGCCCCGGGCCGGCCAACGACCCCGCAAGGAATAAGCATGTCCGACCACCGTCTGCCTTTGCTGCTCGAACCCGCCGAACTGCGTCAGCACATCGGCAGTGATCAGGTCTTGATCGTGGATTTGTCCAATGCCCAAGTGCACCAGCAATATCACGTCCCCGGCGCCGTGCACCTCGATTACGGCCACATCATCAAGAATCAGCCGCCGATAGTCGGTTTAGTGCCCGAAGCGACCGAACTGGCCGCCATGTTTACCGCCCTCGGCCTTCGTCCAGACAGCCAAGTGGTGGCCTACGACGAGGAAGGCGGCGGCAAGGCGGCGCGTTTTCTGTGGACGTTGGATGTCACCGGACACCCGCACGGTTCGCTGCTCAATGGCGGGCTGCAGGCTTGGCTCAACAGCGATAATCCCATAACCAATCAATCACGGGGGATCACCCCCGGCGATTACACCGTGCGGCCGCACGAGCAGGCCCTCGCCGACCAAGAGTATGTCCGCAGTCACCTCGGCCGCGCCGACCTCGCCATCGTCGATGCACGCAGTCCCGCCGAATATCAAGGCCAGGATCTGCGCACCCGCCGCGGCGGCCACATCCCCGGCGCGGTGAACATCGAATGGACCCGGGTTCTCGATCACCGCCGCAATATGCGCCTTAAATCGGAAGATGAGTTGCGCCAGCTATTCGAGACGGCCGGCGTCATAGCGGATAAACAAATCGTCACGTATTGCCAAAGCCACCACCGCTCGGCCTTGATTTATTTTGTGTTGAAGTATTTGGGCTACCCGCGGGTGAAGGGTTATCCCGGCTCCTGGTCGGATTGGGGCAACAGCCCCGACACGCCGATTGAGACTTGACGGTGGCCGGCAGCGACCGCGGCGTTCATAAATAACCGGCCAACACCCGCTTTGCGCACTGGCACCCCCACCGCCGCCCTTCGGCCGGCACGGCGATCGGCCTGAACCGGCTCAGCCTTTGTTGAGGTTTTGCTCTTTGCCGGCCGGCGCCGCATCGATCACGCCCCGGGCCACTTGATTGTCAATACGTTCCGGGCTTTTCGCGACGGCGGCCTCGGCCTCCTTGCCATCAGCCATGGCATCACGGAAACCTTTTATCGCGCCGCCCAAATCGCCGCCGATGGAACGGAGTTTCTTAGCGCCGAACACCAGCAATACGATCAACAACACCACCAACAAATGCCCAATACTAAAGCCCATGTCGTTTCTCCGATTACAATCCGCCGACGGCTGACGCTGTTACGCCGTCACACCGCAACTACCTTGCCGAGCGTGGGAACCCAGCGCGGCTTTCGCGCATTATGCTACCACTGCGCGGCCCGGGACTAGGGCGGCGGACGAAATTCTCAGCCGGCACGACCCGCCTGCTAACCAGAAAGTACGGCTCGCCTTCTTTCCCCGACTGGAATTAAGTACTATCTCAAGGCGACCCACTGGCGCGCGGAAAGGGGGATAGACATGAATAAATTAATCGCGGTTATCGCCATCGTCGCTACGCTTGCGGGGTGCGCCACAATCAGGGAAACCTTCAACCTGGATGAAGAAGAGCAAGGTATACCCATTGATTGTTCAGGCACGGGGCTGACCTGGGGCACCTGCTTCGCAAAAGCGGATAGCCTCTGCGGAACGGGCGGTTACGAGGTTCTGGGCAAAACCGGCGACCCCGCTACCGGGCCGGGCGGCCAAACCGGCTTATTTGGTAGCGCGGCCTTGAATAGAAACATGGTCATTCGCTGTAAAAACGGTCCTGCGCCGCCTAATCCAAGCGAGCTTAATGAATAACGGCGCCCGCTTAGTTTACCGCGGCAGAGCGCCGTCTTCGTCCTTTCCGCGTGCTATCCGCCAGGCCACACCGCTACCAAATCCGGGGTCGACAGGAATAATAATTTGCAACTCGAAACCAAACTAAAAGAAACCGCCGTCGGCGCAAGTTGCGGGGAAGCCGTCACTCACGCTCACACGCCGATGATGCAGCAATATCTCCGCATCAAAGCCGAGCACCCGCAATTACTGCTGTTCTATCGCATGGGTGATTTCTACGAGCTGTTCTTCGACGACGCGCGGCGCGCCGCCGCGCTACTCGATATCACCCTCACCGCGCGCGGCCAGTCGGCCGGTGAACCGATACCCATGGCCGGCGTGCCGTTTCACGCCGTGGAGGGCTATCTCGCCAAACTGGTGAAAGCCGGCGAGTCGGTGGCGATCTGCGAACAGATCGGCGATCCGGCGAAATCAAAAGGCCCGGTGGAACGTCAGGTGGTGCGCATCATCACCCCCGGCACACTCACCGAGGAATCGTTGCTCGACGAGCGCCGCGACAATCTGCTCGCTGCACTGCATCATCACGACGGCGGCTACGGCCTCGCCTGGCTCGACCTCAGCAGCGGCCGCTTCACGGTGATGGAGCTTGATCACACCAGCGCCGTGGCCGACGAACTCGCGCGCCTCAAACCCGTCGAGCTGCTGGTGAGCGAATCCTTCGCGGGCGGCGAACTGCTGGCGGAACAGCGCGGTGTGCGCCGCCAGCCGCCGTGGTATTTCGAGCGTGACGCCGCGACGCGTCTCCTCACCGCGCAATTCGGCACCCGTGACCTGAGCGGTTTCGGCTGCGAAGGACTAGCCGCCGCAATCGCCGCCGCCGGTTGTCTGCTGCAATACGCGCGCGACACCCAGCGCGCCGCCCTGCCGCACATCGGCGGGATCAAGGTCGAACGGCGCGACGAGGCGCTGCTGCTCGACGCCGCCACACGGCGCAACCTCGAACTCGAAACCAATCTCGCCGGCGGCAGCGACAACACCTTGCTCGCCTGCATCGACCGCTGCGCCACCGCCATGGGCAGCCGCTTGTTGCGGCGCTGGCTCAACCGGCCGCTGCGCGACCGCGCCATCCTGCGCCAGCGTTATCACTGCGCCGGCGTGCTCGCCGAGAATCAGGATGCCGAAGAAATCGCCGCGCTGCTGCGCCGCATCGGCGACGTCGAACGCATCCTCGCCCGCGTCGCGCTCAAGAGCGCGCGGCCGCGCGACCTCACCCGTCTCGCCGACGCGCTGGCGGTATTGCCCGGCTTGCGTACGCGGCTTGCGGGTCTCGATGCGCCGCGCCTCGCCGAACTCGCCGCGGAAATCGGCGAATTCCCCGCACTGCGCGCCCTGCTCGCGCGCGCGATCATCGACAACCCGCCCATGGTGATTCGCGACGGCGGCGTCATCGCCACGGGTTACGACACTGAACTCGACGAGCTCCGTCAGCTGAGTGAAAACGCCGGACAATTCCTGGTTGATTTGGAAACCCGCGAACGCGCCCGCACCGGGATCGCCAATCTCAAGGTCAACTACAACCGCGTGCACGGTTTTTATATCGAACTCACCCGCGGCCAGGCCGAGAAGGCACCGGCCGATTATCTGCGCCGCCAGACCTTGAAAGGCGCGGAACGTTACATCACGCCCGAGTTGAAGTCCTTTGAGGACAAAGTGCTGAGCGCGCGCGAACGCGCATTGGCGCGCGAAAAACAGCTCTATGATGAACTGCTCGATTTATTGCTGCCGCATCTCGCGACATTGCAGAGCAGTGCCGCGGCACTGGCCGAGCTCGACGTGCTCGCCAATTTCGCCGAGCGCGCGCTGCGCCTGAATCTCAATGCGCCCGAACTCACGGAAGAGCGCGGCATCGAGATCCGCGCCGGCCGCCACCCCGTGGTGGAACAAACGTTGGACACACCTTTCGTGCCCAACGACAGTGTGCTCAACGACGCGCGCCGCATGTTGATCATCACCGGCCCCAATATGGGCGGCAAATCCACCTTCATGCGCCAGACCGCGCTCATCGTGTTGCTCGCCCACATCGGCTGTTACGTGCCCGCCGAGCGCGCCGTGATCGGCCCCGTCGATCGCATCTTCACCCGCATCGGCGCCGCCGACGACCTCGCCTCCGGCCGCTCAACGTTTATGGTGGAGATGACCGAGACCGCCAACATTCTCCACAATGCGACGCCCGAGAGCCTGGTGATCATGGACGAGATCGGCCGCGGCACCAGCACCTTCGACGGCCTGTCACTGGCCTGGGCCTGCGCCGAACACTTGGCGCGGCAAGTACGGGCGTTGACCCTGTTCGCCACCCATTATTTCGAGCTCACCGCCCTGCCCGAGCAACTCGACGGCGTCGCCAACGCCCACCTCGACGCAATCGAGCACGGCGAGCGCATCGTCTTCATGCACGCGGTGAAAGACGGCCCGGCCAATCAGAGCTACGGCCTGCACGTCGCCGCGCTGGCGGGCGTGCCGGCCGCGGTGATCGCGGCGGCGCGGCGGCGGCTCGCCCAGCTCGAACAAGACGCGGCGCGCGGCCGCGACCAGCCGCCCACGCAGCAGATGGCGCTGTTCGCGCCGACCGACGACCACCCTGCGCTGGAGGCGCTGCGTGTGCTGCAACCCGACGAATTGTCGCCACGCGCGGCGCTGGAGACTTTATACGCGCTGAAGGCGTTATCGCAGCGGAAATAAGCGATCCGCGCGCTTCCCCTCTCCCGCAAGAGAGGGGGTCAATCAGTCCAGCAGCAGTTTGCCGTCAACGACCGACGAGCCAAGGAGAGCGAAGCGAGGGCGAGGAGCCCGCGGTAGACGCGAAGCGGCGTCAGCCATTGTGGTAGCCATGACGTGCTGCGCAGTAGCGCGTCGTGGCGGACGCAGGGCGGCCGGGGCGAAAGGAATCAACGTCGCGAGACCGAGGTCGATTCGCACACGGAGGTGCGAATCGTTTCCTGAGGGCCGCGACACATCGCCACCTCTTCGCCGTCCGATCATGCTGGGCGCGCGGAATTCCACGTAGATCGTCCGAGCATCCGCCCGCTTTTTCTCCATTTACGCCCCCCCCTTCCCGCCCCCCGGCAAGCCGGGATACTGCCACAGCTCACGGCACAGCGTCTTGCATCGAACGGTCGGGTTTTTTGGCAGGCGAACAGGCCCATCGGCGGTGCCCGGCTCTTGGGCAGCGGGCTGGGCTCGTTGGCGTCGGCCTTTTGCTTCAGGTGATCGAGAATCCTCTTGATCACCACCGGGTCCTCGATGCAGGCCATGACCTTCACGGCCCCGCCGCAGGCCGGACAGGTCTCGATGTCAATATTGAAAACACGTTTCAGGCGCTGCGCCCAGCTCATCGATGCCCGGCGTTCGGCGGGCGTTCGTGCTTGCTCGGTGTCGCTGCGGTTGGCGCCCCTAGCCTTGGCGAACAAGAACGCGCGGATTGCGTGGGCGCTATTGGCCCGAGGCGAGTCGTATCGAAAGGCCGTATGACAAGATAGATTGACGTCGTATTTTGTTGGTAACCCCGTCAAGCGATTGCGGAGAAGAAGAGAACAGACAGGCGAATAGGTCAGACCGGCGTTTTCAAAACCTGTCGTGCCCACAGGCTACCAAAGCCGCTAGGGTGATGAGGAGGAAGCGCGCGAATATCCATCGGGGCCCGGAGTCTGAAAGAACTCCACAATGAGGCCGGATATATGGATGCAGTTGCACCTTCATTCGCAACATCTGGAGCTTCTTCTTGCAAAACGGGAGGAGTCAATATATGGGCACCGCCCACCCTTGGTGCGCTAACCGTAAGCGCCATTTTCCCTTAATGATGCAAAATATCCTTTGTTGACTGGGTGGGAAAGCGTGTTTATTCTTCCTCTCACCCAGCTCATGGAGACAGGGACATTGTATGAGCAATTTCAAGCAGCTTCGTCAGTTCAAACCAGAAGAATTGCTTTTCAACGAAGACGAAACCCGCATTGTTCTGAAATTCATCTTTAAACCGACAGACCATGCGCTCATCGATTCGCTGCCCATGAGCGACGGCTTGCACGAATTCGCTCAGGGCCTTTTGGTGGAGGCGATCGATGCGTCTTATGCGATCGGGTTTGTTAGGGCACTGATTGAGAGCACCGCCAACCCGGTCAAAGGGGCGCGCGAAATACTCAAGAGTTTCGGCAAGAAAGCATCCAAGCTCTGGTTCAAGCATGCCACCGTGCATGATCTGATGAATGTGAAGGTGTACCAGTTTGTATTGGATGAGCTGGTTAGATCCTTCAGGAATCCCTTACGTGTAAATTACGTCGCCGGCGTTCGCCCGAATAAGCGGATTGGCGCTTTTCTCGCTTATCAGAAACCGGCACACGGCATGCTGAAGGTATGGAGTTGATGCCATGAAAAACCGATATCTTAAAGCCGGGCTCGCGGGCATCGCGCTCATAGGGGGAGCGGTTGTTGGATTGGTGGTGTATGCTATGTCGGAGATGTCGATGCTTCACTTGATTATGTGCAGCTCCGGTGAAGGCGGAACAAGGATTCCGAGCGGCCTTTGTGAGTACTACATGAAAAACTACCGCGGTAATGAGGAAGACATGAAGGAGCTGGCCTTCGGCGGGCTCGACCCCATCCTCAATGGTGAGTCGAAAAAGAAATACGACATCGCGGAGTACTTCATCGCCAAGGGTTTGGACGTCAATGGTGTGAACCATTACTACTTTCGTGAACCGAACGACTACACGCCGCTGCACGCGAGCGTTAGCTACAACGACGTCGAACGGGCGAAGTTTTTAATCGATCACGGCGCGGATGTGAACATCAAGAGCAGGTCCGCTAACGACATGACGGCCCTGGAACTCGCAAAAGCACTTCAAGAGAAAAGACCCGCCGAAGACCGAAGCGCACTGATACGCCTGCTATCCCACCCTCACCCTGCCACCGCCGCGCCGGGAGTATAGGAAGCATAAACGCCCTTTTTTCCCAGATCCAGCGGCAGTTTGCCGTCAACGGCCCGCCGCTTCGCCGTCCGATCATGCTCGGTGCGCGCGGAATTCCACGTAGATCGTCTGAGCATCCGCCCGCTTTTTCTCCATTTACGCCCCCCTTCCCGCCCCCCGGCAAGCCGGGATACTGCCGCGGCTCACGGCACAGCGTCTTGCATCGAACGGTCGGGTTTTTTGGCAGGCGAACAGGCCCATCGGCGGTGCCCGGCTCCTGGGCAGCGGGCTGGGCTCGTTGGCGTCGGCCTTTTGCTTCAGGTGATCGAGAATCCTCTTGATCACCCCCGGGTCTTCGATGCAGGCCATGACCTTCACGGCCCCGCCGCAGGCCGGACAGGTCTCAATGTCGATGCCAAAGACGCGCGGCCGCGACTAGCCGCCCACGCAGCAGATGGCGCTGTTCGCGCCGACCGACGACCACCCTGCGCTGGAGGCGCTGCGTGTGCTGCAACCCGACGAATTGTCGCCACGCGCGGCGCTGGAGACTTTATACGCGCTGAAGGCGTTATCGCAGCGGAAATAAGCGATCCGCGCGCTTCCCCTCTCCCGCAAGAGAGGGGGTCAATCAGTCCAGCAGCAGTTTGCCGTCAACGACCGACGAGCCAAGGAGAGCGAAGCGAGGGCGAGGAGCCCGCGGTAGACGCGAAGCGGCGTCAGCCATTGTGGTAGCCATGACGTGCTGCGCAGTAGCGCGTCGTGGCGGACGCAGGGCGGCCGGGGCGAAAGGAATCAACGTCGCGAGACCGAGGTCGATTCGCACACGGAGGTGCGAATCGTTTCCTGAGGGCCGC
>JAHFRV010000039.1 GCA_023266095.1 Gammaproteobacteria bacterium
CCGACCGGGCCAGGCAAATCACCCGCGCTTTCATCGAAGCCGACTTCGACGGCTTCCCGCGAGCGGTGGTCCCCCGGCTCAGCGCTTTCGTCACGCTCACCGAATACAACGAAGAGTTTCACGTGCCGGTGGCTTTTCCGCCGGAACGGCTGCGCAACACCTTCGGCGAATACATCGCCAATCTCGGCCTGCACCAATTGCGCATCGCCGAAACCGAGAAATACGCCCACGTCACCTTCTTTTTCAATGGCGGCGTCGAGCAGCCCTATCCCGGCGAAGACCGTGTCCTCGTGCCCTCGCCCAAGGTCGCGACCTATGACATCCAGCCCGAGATGAACGCACCGGAAGTCACCGACAGGCTGGTGGCCGCCATCGAAAGTGGCGGTTACGACGCCATCATCTGCAACTACGCCAATGCCGACATGGTCGGCCATACCGGCTCGCTGCCGGCGGCCATCAAGGCCATCGAGGCGCTCGATATCTGCCTGGGACGAGTCGTTGCGGCCGTGCAAAAAGCCGGCGGTGAGCTGCTAATCACCGCCGACCATGGCAACGCCGAACAAATGAGTGATGACAGCACCGGCCAGGCCCACACCGCGCACACCACCAACCTGGTGCCCTTCGTGTACGTGGGCCGCCCGGCGCAACCTTGTCTTGACTCGGGCACGCTGGCAGACGTGGCGCCGACCATGCTTTATCTGCTGGGCCTTGAAAAACCCTCGGAAATGAGCGGCCGGCCGCTCATCAAACTCTGTCAGGCCGATTAATGGATTTTATAAACCCCCAGTGAATAAGGGGCCCCTCGCCATTCCGCTCATTAACTCCAACCGGCTCGCCACGCTTTTGGCCATCGCGCTTTCCTCGGCGAGCCTGCTGGCTGCGGCCGTGCCGCCGGAGCAACCCCAAGTCCAGCGCAAGGAAGCGGAACTAGAAAAATTACGCCAGGCGATCAAAGAGACCAATACCCAGCTCGATGCCTTGCGCAGCCGTTACGACCACCTGCGCGTCCAGCGCCGCGAGGTCGAACGCGCCATCAACGACATCAATGATTCCCTGCGCGAGCTGGAACAGCAACGCCACGAACAAGCCGACACGCTCGCCCGCTTGCAACAGGATAAAAGACGCAAAGAAGCCGGCCTCGCCCAGCAACGCCAGACCCTCGCCGAACACCTGCGCGCCAGCTACGCGCTCGGTCAGCAAGGGCCAGTGAAATTACTGCTCAACCAGACGGAACCGGCCGCCGCCGGACGCAGTCTGAAGTATTACGAATATTTCCACCGGGCGAGGACAGCTCAGATCGACACCATTAATCGCACCCTGCTCGCCGTCGCCCGACTGGAACAGGACATCCAAAGTCAGGGACGCCGCCTCGATGAACTCCTGGCCCGCCAGCAAACTCAAAAAGCCGCGCTGGAAGACAAACGTCAAGAACGTAAAGAATTGCTCTCCCAACTCCAAAGCGAGATCAACAGCTCGCAACAACGCTTGGTCCAGCTCAAAGAAGATGAACAAGGCCTGCAGGAATTGGTAGGCCGCCTGCGACGCGCCCTCGCCGAAATGCCGCCGCCGTCGCTCACCGGCAAAGGCTTCGGCAAACTCAAAGGCCAATTGAAACTACCCACCGAAGGCAAGATCGCCGCGCGTTTCGGCAGCCCGCGCCAACTCGGCCACCTCAAATGGCAAGGCATCGTCATCGACGCGCCCGAAGGGACGGACGTGCGCGCCATCGCCCCGGGCCGAGTGGTGTTCGCCGACTGGATGCGCGGTTTCGGCCTGTTGCTGATTCTGGATCACGGTGACGGCTATATGAGCTTGTACGGCTATAATCAAGCGCTCAATAAGAATGTCGGCGACATGGTCGAAGCACGTGCGCTGATCGCCCACAGCGGCATAGGCGAGGCGCGCGAACGCCCGGGCCTCTATTTTGAAATCCGCCAACAAGGTACGCCGGTCAACCCCTTGAACTGGTGTAAAACATCAAATGACCGTTAACCCGCTAGTCTCAGTGACGTTCTCGGTGGTCATGTTCCCGCCCTTTTACAGGAACAGGGTGGGGTTAAATAAAACAGTGCGCTTACACATGAGCGTGTTTGGAAGAAGCGCTCTCATATGTAACTTGTAAATGAATCAAGCTAACTTGTATGCTTCGCCAAGTATTTTCATTCACCGCCCTACGGCCCGGGACAGGTCCACGGAGTAAATTCATGAGTGACAAAAAACGTAATCTTCTGGTGCTGGCGATCGGCATCACCCTCGGCGTGGGTATTGCTATCGGCGCCGGAGTATGGGCCGAACGTACCGAGGAAGCGAACACCACCATTCCACTGGATGACCTCCGCGCCTTCACCGAGGTGTTCGCCAAAATCAAAAGCGATTACGTGGAACCGGTGGAAGACAAAGTCCTGCTCGAACACGCCATCAGCGGCATGCTCTCCAATCTGGATCCCCACTCGTCCTATCTGGACGCCGAGTCCTACAAAGAACTGCAAGTCGGCACCTCCGGCGAGTTCGGCGGCCTAGGCATTGAAGTGACCATGGAAAACGGCTTCGTCAAAGTCATGTCCCCCATCGACGACACCCCGGCGCAGAAGGCCGGGTTGCGCACCGGTGACATCATCATCCGTCTCGACAGCACCCCGGTGAAAGGCCTGTCGCTGAAGGACGCGGTCGACATCATGCGCGGCAAACCGGGCACCGACATCCTGCTCACGGTGATCCGCGAGGGCGCGGAAAAACCGCTCAAGTTCACCCTCACCCGCGCCATCATCAAGGTCAAGAGCGTCAAGAGCCGCAGCTTGGAAAAAGGCTACGGTTATCTGCGCATCACCCAATTCCAATCACACACCCCGGAAAACATGATTGAAGCCATCGGCGAGCTCAAACGTGAAAACGGCGGCGAGCTCAAAGGCCTGGTGCTGGATTTGCGCAACAACCCCGGCGGCGTATTGAGCGCGGCGGTCTCGGTGTCGGACGCCTTCCTCGAAAGCGGTTTGATCGTGTACACCGAAGGTCGGGTAAAAGACTCGGAGATGAAATTCAAGGCTACGCCTTCCGACGTGCTCAACGGCTCCCCCATCGTGGTGCTGATCAATGCCGGCTCCGCCTCGGCCTCGGAAATCGTCGCCGGCGCCCTCCAAGACCATCACCGCGCGGTCATCATGGGCGAGAAGTCCTTCGGCAAGGGTTCGGTGCAAACCATCGTGCCCATCGGTACCGGCGCCGCGCTCAAGCTCACTACCGCCCGTTACTACACCCCCTCGGGCCGCTCCATCCAGGCCGAAGGTATCAACCCGGACATCCCGCTGGTCAACATGACCGTGGCCGCAGCGGATACGCCGGAATTCGAGCCGGTCAAAGAATCCAATCTCACCGGCCATCTGGAAAACGGCAAGGAAAAAGACCAGGCCAACGAGCCCAAAACCGAGCCCTTGCCGAAAGGGGGCGCCAGTGAAACGCCCGGTAAAGACGCCAAAGACGGGCCACTGGCGAAAACCGATTACCAATTACACGAGGCGCTCAACCTGCTTAAAGGCCTCAACATCCTGCAAAAGAAAGCCGACTAAGCACGCCGGTGCACCGGCAGCGGCGTCCCCGGTCATGGTCTTCGCCCGTCAGTCGGCGGTGGAGGCCATGGCTGTTGATCTTCATGGGTTTTGTACCGTGGGGTGGGGGCTGGGCGATCGAACCTTCCGCCGGCGCCATGCCGACGGCAACTCCGCCTCTGATCGCCGTCATCATCGACGACCTCGGCGACAATGTGCACAAAGGCCTGCGCGCCATCGGCCTGCCGGGGCCGGTGGCCGCGGCTTTTCTGCCTCATACCCGTTACGCCCGGCGATTGGCGCGACTCGCCCATCGCCGCGACAAGGAAGTCATGCTGCATCTGCCGATGGAGGCCGCCGACGGCGCGCCCACCGGACCGGGCAGCATCACGCTCAACATGACCGAGCAGGAATTCGTCACCACTCTGGAAGCGGACCTCGCCGACATTCCCCACGTCACGGGAATCAATAACCACATGGGCAGTCTGCTCACCCAGCAGCCCAGCCTCATGCGCTGGCTGATGCAGGCCATCAACCGGCGCGGCCAACTTTTTTTCGTGGACAGCCGCACCACTACCGCCACGGTGGCGCAGCAAGCGGCCACCGACAACGGTGTGCCCAATCTGCGCCGCGACGTCTTTCTCGACAACGACCCCACGCCCGCTGCCATCGCCGTCCAATTCAAACGTCTGATCAGCATCGCGCGCCGCCAGGGCAGCGCCGTGGCCATCGGCCATCCCCACGGCGCCACCTTAGATTTTTTGGAACAACAGCTGCCGCAACTCGCGAGCCTGGGTGTACGGCTGGTCGCCGTGCACACTTTGTTACAACAGCGGACCCAGCCCGGCAATTACGCGCACTCTTCGACTGCCGAATTGGCCAGCACCGACGCTACGCTAAAAACGCGGGTTCTTCCTTAAACCCTGAACAGACAGTTGGCCACAGAGGACGCGGGGTGATACACGGCTGCGTGCCCTGATCAAAGTCACCCGATGAGTGAACGCGCTCCATGCCGTAACATCCAGGTTCTCTCTGTAATCTCTGTGGTTTGCATCCGCGATGTTCAAACGCCGGCCCAGCGTTTATGCTGGGTACTGTAATAGCTGCAAAGGAGGACGGCAGTATGGCTCGAGTATTGATTCCACTGGCGACAGGCTGCGAAGAATTGGAAGCGGTGACGGTAATCGACATCCTGCGGCGCGGCGGCGTCGAAGTCACCAGCGCCGGGCTCGGCGCGCGCGGCGAGCCGGTACGTGCCAGCCGTGGCACGGTACTGGTACCCGACACGACTCTGGACGAGGCGCTGAAACAAGATTACGACATGCTGGTACTGCCGGGCGGCCTGCCGGGTGCCGACCACCTCAACGACGACGCCCGCATCCGCGAACTATTGCACCGTATGGCGTACCAGGAAAAATACATCGCTGCGATCTGCGCCGCACCGAAAGTGCTGGCGGACGCCGGCCTGCTCAAAGGCCGCCGCGCGACCAGTTATCCCGGCTCATTGACTACCCACCAATTGGACGGCGTGATTTATCAGGACTCCGCGGTGGTACGAGACGGCAGTTTCATCACATCGCGCGGACCGGGCACCGCCATGGATTTTGCCCTGGTCCTGCTGGAAATTTTGGCGGGCAAGGCCAAACGCGACGAAGTGGAGGCGAGTCTGATCCGGCCCATACACTAGCTGGCGCGCGCGGCGGAGATTCTCTATTTTCCCGGGCTGCGCGCCGCGTCATCGGGAATATAAAGCGGACCTTTTTGTCCGCACCCCGCGAGCAGGCTCGAGCCCAGCAACACGCTCAACACCAGCCACATCATCCACCGTTTCACTATTCGTCCTCCGGGCGCGCCCGCGTTACAATGCCGGCGCAGTATAAACCGCTGCCACCGCAAACCCAACGAGACATGCCCGCCAACCATGACTTATCTGAGCTGTGTTGAAATCAATCCCGCCATCCCCGCCACCGCCAGCGTGATCTGGCTGCATGGCCTCGGCGCCGACGGTCACGACTTCGAACCCATCGTGCCGCAGCTGCGACTGCAGACCCCGGTGCGTTATATTTTCCCTCACGCGCCGCACCGCGCGGTCACGGTCAATGGCGGTTATATGATGCGGTCCTGGTACGACATCCAGTCCTTCGACCGTCCCCGTACGGAAGACGAGGCCGGCATACGCGACTCGGAACGGCAACTAGGCGCCCTCATCGAACGGGAACAACAGCGCGGCATCGCCGCCGCGCGCATCGTGCTGGCGGGTTTTTCCCAGGGCGGCGCCATCGCCCTCCATGTCGGACTGCGCTATCCGCGAACCCTGGCCGGCATCATGGCGCTTTCAAGCTATCTGCCGCTGGCCGAACACGCCGCCGCCGAATTGGCTGACGCCAATCGCGACACGCCCATCTTCATGGCGCACGGCGACCGGGATACGGTGATCACGCTGCCGCACGCCCAGCTCTCCAAGCAAGCGTTGATCGCGATGGGCTGCCCGGTGGAATGGCACGTCTACCCCATGGCACATGGGGTGTCCGACGCGGAAATCGAGGATATCCGCGCGTTTCTCGCCCGTACTTTGGCTGAGGTGACGGAGTGAGGATGACGTCGGGCCCGGCGCTCAGGTGGTTTTATCCAGCGATTCCAAGGCCGCGTTGAGTTGTGCTTCGATCTGTTTTTTGTAATTGAGAAAGTGAATGGTTTGTACCCGTCCGCCCGGCTCGGCGCCGAACAGAGTGCGCGGCCCGTCGATGTCGGTAATGTAAATCGGATAACGCTGACCGCTGCGGCGCCCTTTCAGCACAAAGGCCACCACCTCTCTGAATAATTGATCGCCGTAATGCAGACTGGCGAACTCCACATCGTTGCAATACACACTGAAACTCGGCTGGCCGTCGGCCAGCACCTCGCCGATCACTTGCACTTTGTAATAATGGCCGCTGCGGCGCGCCGGATCGAGCGCCGTTGGCAGCAGTTTGCGGCCGCCCCGCTCATCCTTCACCGCCTCGTAAAATTCCACTTCCATGGCGGGCATGTCAGTGTTGTCGATGGAAATATCGAATTGCTGGCGATGGAGCACCGCGTCGAAGAAAACCCGGAAATGATCAATCAACGCCCCGCGATCAAAAAAACTAATACGTTGATAAAACAGGGAGCCGCGTTCATCCACCACGTAGACATCGGCCATGTCGCCATCGATCCGGTAAATCACCTGGATGACCCCGGCGCGATTGAGCTTGAAGATGGACGGCAGCAAGGTGTCATCCAGCGCGTAACGATCGATGACCACCGGACTGAAGGCGACCTGTCCTTGAGAAAGATGCGCCAGCAGGTCGGCGTACGGTCCGATTTTTTCATAGTGCAGCGAATCGTTATCCAAGCGTAAGGTAAAAAACGTCTGCCCCACCGCCAGAATATAACGGGCCGAACGATCAGCCGGGGCACCGTAATAACAAGCAATCACATCCTCGAACAATTCTTTAATGCGCTTACTGATCGCATCGCCGCGCACGCTGGAAAAACAATAAACCGCCGGAATCGGCGGACGCACGCCGCTGCCGGGGGGCGACCATTGCAGATATTCACCGAGGCAGCTCAACAAACCGTCGACGCCGCTGTAACGGTAGGTGAGAACTTCCTTCCAGGTAGTGACCACCACTTGATCGAAGGTCAGCGCGAGATTTTCACCCAGACCGCTGTAACTCAAGGCATCGGTGCGCGCCGTAGTCAGATGGCGGCCTTCGCGGGTGTGTTGCAGAAAAGGATCGAGCCCGACATTCATCAAGACCACGGTGCGTACCACCCTGGCCGGACGCGACAAATCGTCAATCACGGTTTCCATGGCCTCGCCGAGCGGAAACACTTTTTCGAAACAGCGAATGGTATTATTCAATTCCCGCACCGTGAGCTCGCCGCGTTGGAGATACAAAGCCAAGGCGGTGCGTTCATTGATCAGCCCATTGAAATAACTCCACGCCACCAGCTCGCAGACGCTGCGGCCGCGTTTCAGCGGTGTGCTGTGGGTCAGCTCTCCGGGGGTCACCACACCGCGGAACAGTGCCCAGCTTTCCTGATTGTCACGCGACAGCAATTGATGAAACGAGATGCGCGTTTCCCACAAATCATCGGATATACCGCGATTGATCATTTCCACCTTGCCGGCCTTGCGCTCGAAGGCCGCATACAATTTCCGGCCGAGCACGGTGATGTCTTTTTGATTGATCGACATCAAGCCGGCGTGTTCCCGCGCGAAATTGGACAGGATGCGATAACTGTGGGTCAGCTCGCTCACCAGGATTTGCCGCTCGCGCAATACGCGATTGATCTTCCAGGTGGGACGGGCGTCGAGCATCTCCAGATACACCGCTCCCCAACCCCAAGACCCCGCCAAGGCGCGCATCAAGTCACGGCGCCAAGTGTTATAACGAGGATGATCGGGGGTGCTGAGTTTTTCATTCACCTTGAAGTAGAAACAGCGCCGCACGAAATCCAGGCGGTCATGCTCGCTTTGACGCTCCAGATATTCCTCGATGTCGCGATAGAGCATGATATAGGGATCGAGCTGATCCAACTGATTCTCACCGGCGTAAATCGCCCGTTTGAATCGCTGGCAAAGCAAATCGATATTGGGATACTGGCTGGCGTAAATCTCCATCAGCAGCAATTTGAGCACCGATTTATACGGCGAATCGATACCCTTGAACAACTGCCACAAGGCCGCGCCGAAAAATTCCTCCGCCGGCAGCTGGGCCACGCCGCCGAAATCGATGAATTCGTTGGGCGAAATCAGTCGCCGGCCGACGAGGGTCTCGACGCACTCCAGATAATTTTTTTCCTGCTCGGGCGGCACCAGCCACCACACCGGATAACGCCCCGCCAGCAACAGTCCGGTGCGATAGAATTCTTCCAGCAACAAATAATGCTGAGCGGTGCCGCTGCTTTCACTGGACAGATCTGCATGCAGTCCCTCGCGGAACTGCTGCGGGTTGATCAAAAAGAAATGCACCTCCAAATCCATGGCGGCAGCCCACGCCTCGATGAGGGTGGCCTTCTGTTGCAGCTCGGCGAGTTTGCCGGCGTCCATGTCCGGGCGATGGCAAAGCCAGACATCAAAATCGCTTTTTTGCGAATAAGCGACCGTACCGCTGCTGCCCATCAGGAACAAGGAATGAATGTCGTAGCGCGGCAAAGCCTTTCGTTTAAAATCGAAGGCCATGGCGATTTTTTTCGCCGCAAGCAAGGCGCGTTTAGTGGGACGGTAATCCGCCACGCCCACCGGTCCGTCGGACGAGACAAACCCCGGCAAGATGGGATGATTGACGTGAAACAGCAAAGGCAGCAGATCCAGGAAATCCCGTTGCCGCTCCCGCATCGACTCCTGAGCGCGGCGTAACCGCTCGCGGTTCAGCAAGAGAAAACGCTGCTTGGTCGCCGACGTGCCGGCGCCCGTCAAACCTTCTATCGCCATTCAATCTTGCACAGTAGAGATACCCAGCCCGGTTATCGGCCCAGCCCCATGAAGCTGGAGCGAAAACCTGCCGTCGAGCCAGTCTAAAAACCGCTATTCAGCCAACGTTTACATCTTGTAAATCCGGAACATCATGTAATCCGGCACAAACACCCTGCCTGGCGCGAGGCCAGCAATGACGGTCATGTTTTCCACGCGTTTGCCGACATGTTGTTCACCGCGCGACCGGTAGCGACCACGCCTAAATAAAAGACCACTCATGCGCAGACAGGCCGGACGATGGCAGACATGCTTGATCATGACGACGCGGTAAATCACCGCCACCCTTGCCTGAAGGGCGGCGCGTCTGCTATATCGAAACATCATTAAAAGGAGTTAATCACCGATGACACCTGCACTCGACCCCGCACTCGCCACCGAAACCCTGTGGAATGCCCCGGTGGGCGTCATCCTCATCGACCAAAACCAGCGCGTCGCCTGGTTGAACCAGGCCGCCGAGCGATTGCTGGGCGCACGCCGCGAAGATTTGCTCGGCCTCAGTCAAGACGAGCTGCTAGGGCCTTGGCGCGGCGCGGTATTCAACCCGGCGGATACCCTGCATTTGGAGAATGGCGGCAACCGTCCCGCCCGCTGGCTGCAAACCTGGCGCGCGCGCGGCGGCGCGGACGCCGGCTACTCGGTACATTACTACACCGACATCACCGACCTGCAAGAGGCCTTGGACGAACGGGCGCGCTTGAGCGAGGAGCTGGCCCAACACGACACCCGCGACCCGCTCACCGGCCTGCCCAACCGCCAAGCCCTGCTGCAAGGCATCGAGCCGCTGGTCTCGCGCAGCCGCCGTTATCACAACCCGCTCTCGGTGATCCGGCTGCGGGTCAACCATCTGCCGGAGCTGGATGCCAGCCACGGCAAGGGCGCCGGCGATGCCGCCTTGGTAGCCATCACCCATATGCTGAAGGATCAAATGCGCTGGGCCGACATGATCGGCCGCTTCGACGTGGATGAATTCCTGCTGGTGCTGCCGGAAACCGCCGGCGACGCGGCGCGGCTGCTCAAAGACAAATTGCAACTGCGCTTGAGTCAACTAGCACCGAAAGGCGCCGACGGCCGGCCGATGGCACTCGCCACCCAATTCGGCGTGGCGGATTGGCAGCAGGGCGACGACCGCGCCAAGCTGCTGCGCCGCGCCCGTGAAGAACTGGAACAGAGCGGCTAAACCAGGCGTTTGTCACAGAAGGCGCAAAGCAACACGGAAACGCTTTTTTGCTAAGCGCCTCAAGCGCGGCACGCTTACGTGCCGATGAACCGGCACTGAGCTGTGCTGCACTCAACTCACTCTGTGTCCGTGCCCGCCGTGGCTAAATCTTAATAGTTACAGCCGCGCCCGCGCCCTCACCACCGCTTCACGCACCTGGCGCGGCGCCGTGCCGCCGAGATGATCGCGGGCCGCCACCGAGCCTTCCAAGGTGAGCACCGCGAACACGTCCTCGCCGATCACCGCCGAGAATTGCCGCAACTCGTCCAGACTCATCGCGGCCAAATCCCGCTCCTGCTCGACGCCGTAACGCACCGCCTTGCCCACCACTTCATGGGCATCGCGGAAGGCCACGCCTTTGCGCACCAGATAATCGGCCAGGTCGGTGGCGGTGGCGAAACCCGTCAGCGCGGCGCGGCGCATGTTGTCGCGTTTGGGTTCGATGGCCGGCACCATGTCGGCGTAGGCGCGCACGCAGGCGCGCGCGGTGTCGATGGCATCGAACAGCGGTTCCTTGTCTTCCTGATTGTCCTTGTTGTACGCGAGCGGCTGGCCTTTCATCAGCGTCAGCAGCGCGATGAGATCGCCGTTGACCCGGCCGGTCTTGCCACGCACCAACTCGGGCACGTCCGGATTTTTCTTCTGCGGCATGATCGACGAGCCGGTGCAAAACCGGTCGGGCAGATTGATGAAGTTGAACTGGGCCGAGGTCCACAGAATCAGCTCCTCGGAAAAACGCGAGAGGTGGGTGAGCAACAAGGCCGCCGCCGCGCAGAATTCGATGGCGAAGTCGCGGTCGCTCACCGCGTCCAGGGAGTTTTCCGCGATGCCGTCGAAACCCAGCAATTGCGCGGTGTAGGCACGGTCGATGGGATAACTGGTGCCGGCCAGCGCCGCCGCGCCCAGCGGCATGACGTTGACCCGCTTGCGGCAATCCTGAAAACGCGCGCGGTCGCGGACCAGCATCTCGAACCAGGCCAGCAGGTGATGGCCGAAAGTCACCGGCTGCGCGACCTGCAAATGAGTGAAGCCGGGCATGAGGGTGTCGGCCTCGCGTTCGGCGACGTCGAGCAGCGCGGTTTGCAAACGCTGGAGGTCGGCGTCGAGGGCGTCGATCTCGTCGCGCAGATACAGCCGCACGTCCGTGGCCACTTGGTCGTTGCGCGAACGGCCGGTGTGCAGCTTCTTGCCGGCGACGCCGATGCGGTCGGTGAGCCGCGATTCGATGTTCATGTGCACGTCTTCCAGCGCCACGGCCCACGCGAAGTCACCGCGCTCGATCTCCGCGAGTATGTCCTGCAAACCTGTGACGATGGCCCCGCATTCATCCGCGCTGAGCACCCCCACCTTCTGCAACATGCGGGCATGGGCGACGGAACCGGCGATGTCGTGGCGATAGAGGCGCTTGTCGAACGTCACCGAGGCGGTGAATTCCTGCACGAAACGGTCGGTGGCCTCGGAAAAACGGCCGCCCCAGAGCGTGCCGGCGTCTTCTTTACTCACGGATGGAATCCCTCTGCGGTTTGCTGGATGAGAAGGCGGGCAGTATAGCAAGAGTGGGCGCGGGACCGGCAGGCGGCATGGGCGGACGGACCACCACCCGCGTTGCAACCTCGACAGCCCCGCCCCCCTTTTAATTATACTCGGTAACATAATAAAAATAGGGTGCTCCGCCATGAATAAATTCACTTCCCCTGCCCTCAGCCTGCTGCTCACCGCCTTGCTGGCCGCCTGCGGTGGTGGCGGATCGGACGGCGAGCCCGCCGCCCCCTCTGCAGAACAACCCAGCGGGCCCGCCACCCTCACCGGCCGCTTCGTGGATGGGCCGGTCTCGGGTCTGCGTTACATCAGCTCCAGACGAACCGACGTCACCTACAGCACCTCCAGCCAAGGCTTCACCAACAGCGCGGGGGAATTTTCGTATCTGGCGGGCGAGACCGTGAGTTTCTATGTGGGCGGCATCCTCATCGGCCAGGCCCCGGCGGCCAAGACGATAACACCTTTTGATCTGGCGGGGATCGCACCGCCCGTCTCCAGCCGAGACATCCGCCAAGTGGTGGAGCAAATCAATGATAGTAATAAAGCAACCTCCTTTGAGGTGGTCGCCAATATTGCGGCGTTTTTGCAAACGATCGACGAGGACGGCGATCCTGGCAACGGCCAGCAGATTCCCACCGGAATCCATGCCTTGGCGGCCGGCGGAAATATTAACTTCATGCAGGAATATCAGACCTTCTACGCCGATATATCTTTCCGAAGATTTGTCGCCGCCGGGCGAAACGCAGGTTTATGGAACGGTTCCCGAGCAATTAAAGACCCTCTTTCCGCACTCGACGCGCTCTATAGCGGGCTGGGCCTGACCCCGGCGATTGATGCCGTCGTTAGCCACGAATGGGATTATGACGCCGACGGCTCGGTGGATGACCGTACAATCTATAGTTACGATGCGCGCGGCAATATCACTCTTGTCGAAACGGATATAGGTACCGACGGCACGGTGGATTTCCGCAATCGGTATACCTACAACGCCAATGACCAAACCCTCAGCGACACTATTGATGGCCTTGCGGCCACGGTGACACCCCGCCGCACTTCTTTCAGCTATGACGCCAATGGCTTTATGGACCTAACAGAGGAAGACATTAATCTGGATGGTGTAATAGACAGGCGCGAAATGCTAACCCGCGACGTCAACGGCTACCAGATACTCGGAGAAGTAGACAACAATGCCGACGATATCGTGGATGCCCGCTACACCTCTGCCCACGATGCCAACGGCCACTTGACACTTAGCGAAGATGACCTTAATGCCGACGGCATAGTGGATGAGCGCCGCAGGGCCGCTTATGACGCTGACGGCCAGCCGGATTTTTACACCATAGACGCCGGTGCCGACGGCATTCTCGATTTAAGCTACATGTATAACTACGACGCCAATGGCAACCGAACACTTTTATATTATACCGATTTCAGCCTCAGCGTAGCCTCCGCCATCACCTACATCTATAACGTTGACAACAAAGTAACGCGCATGGAATATCACGCCGACGCCACCGGCGCCGTGGACTACCGTGAAGATTACTACTATGACGCCAGCGGCAATCTACTGATGCGGGAAGACGATTATGGTGCCGATGGCTCTATAAACTACAAAACCACTTACAGCTACGACGTCAATGGTGATCTGACACGTCAAGAACTGATCATCGTGAATGTTGACGCGACACATACACGCAACACTTACACTCACACCTACACTTATGATGCTGATGGTAACCCTATACTTCTCATGATCGAAACCGACCAAGATCGCGACGGAACCTGGGACTTAATAAATGCCCATCACTTCACATTTATTAGGATCAGCAAATGGCGAGCATCCGGCTTGGCGGCGCCTGTTTCAGCGTTATGGACTGGTCATCCTTATTTTCCGGAATAGCTCCCCACGGAATTAACTAACCAGGACGACCAAGGCAGGTTTTTCCATCTGTCATTTGCCTCCCCGCCCCACAATCCGTACGATTGGCGCCCACGTTAATTAATTTCGAGCCGTCGCATGAGCAACCAGACCCTCCGCATCGCCACCCGCAAAAGCCCCTTGGCCCTCTGGCAGGCCGAATACGTCCGCGACCGCCTGCTGGCGGCCCATCCCGGCCTGCAGGTGGAACTGGTGAAGATGAGCACCCAGGGCGATAAGATCCTCGACAGCCCGCTGGCCAAGATCGGCGGCAAGGGCTTGTTCGTCAAAGAGCTGGAAGACGGGCTGCTGAGCGGCCGCGCCGACATGGCCGTGCATTCCATGAAGGACGTGCCGGTGGAGTTGCCGGCGGGGCTGCACCTGCCGGTGATCTGCGAACGCGAAGACCCGCGCGACGCCTTCGTCTCCAATCTTTACCCTACTCTCGACGCGCTGCCGCAGGGCGCGCGGGTCGGCACCTCCAGCCTGCGCCGCCAGTGCCAGATCACCGCGCGGCGGCCGGACCTGCAAATCCTCACCCTGCGCGGCAATGTCAACAGCCGGCTGGCCAAGCTCGACGCCGGCGACTTCGACGCGGTGATCCTCGCCGCCGCCGGCTTGTTGCGGCTGGGCTTCGCGGCGCGCATCACCGCCTATCTGGACACCACGCTCAGCCTGCCGGCCATCGGCCAGGGCGCGGTGGGCATCGAGTGCCGCGCCGACGATCCCGAGACCAATCGGCTGATCGCCGTGCTCGACGACCCGGACACCCACACCCGCGTCAGCGCCGAGCGCGCGATGAATCATCGTCTCGAAGGCGGCTGCCAGGTCCCCATCGGCGGTCACGCCGTGCTCAACGGCGATACGCTGTATCTGCGTGGACTGGTGGGCGCCCCCGACGGCAGCCGGGTGATACGCGGCGAGGTCAGCGGCCCGCGCTTCGATGCGGAAAAACTCGGCGTGGCGCTGGCGGATGAGTTACTCGGCAAAGGCGCGGCCGCGATACTGCAGGCGGTGTACGCCGAACGCGCTTGACGAAAAGCGCGTCACCACGGCTTCGCTTATGTGGCGATCAATAGTAAAGTGAAGCCTCATTCACAGCATCGCGCGGCATTGACGGCCGCGCCGACCCATGGACGCAACACCGGCATTACAAGGACTCCAGGTGATGGTGACGCGGCCGGCGCATCAAGCCGCGCCGTTGTGCGCATTGATCCGCGCCGCCGGCGGTGAACCCTTGCTGCTACCGGCGCTGGACATCATCCCACCGGCGGACCTCGCGCCCGCCCGCGCCCTGCTGGCGCGGCTCAATGAGTTCGACATCGCCCTCTTCATCAGCGCCAACGCCGTCGAACAGGCCGCGCCGCTGATCGCGGAACAAGGCGGATTGCCCGCGGCGCTGCGCCTCGCGGCGGTGGGCCGCCGCAGCGCCGCGGCCTTGCGTGAACAGTTCGGCCGCGTCGATATCGAGGGACCACCGCCCTACAACAGCGAGGCCCTACTCGGCACGGCCGCGCTGCAACAAGTGGACGGCGCGCGCATCCTCATCGTGCGCGGCGCCGGCGGGCGCGAGCTGCTGGCCGACACGCTGCGCGCCCGCGGCGCCCAGGTGAACTACGCCGAGGTCTATCGCCGCGCCGAACCGCGGCACGACTTCGATGCCGTGTTAAAGTTAAGCCAGCACACCGTCATCGACGCCATCGTGGTGACCAGTAACGACGCCTTGCATAATCTGCTGAAGATGGCGGGAGAAAATCAGCGGGCCTGGCTACTGAATACCCAACTGGCGGTGATCAGCCTCCGCACCGCGGACTTGGCGCGCGAACTCGGCTTTCACCACGCCGCATTGGTGGCGGCCGAGGCCAGCGACGACGCACTGGTGGGGGCGCTCGCTGCCTGGCGGCGGCAAATCCTATAGTTGAGATTGAGGACCGATCATGAGTGACGACAACGACCAGGCAAAGGATCAGCCCGTGCTTGGCGCGCCAGCGCCATTCTTCGGCGCGAGCACGGCCGCCGCGACCCGCCCGGCGCGGTCGGCCGCGGCCAAAAAAAGTCTCGCTTCGCCCATCTTCATCATCATCGTCCTGCTGGTACTGTGGACGGGCGCGGGCGGCTATCTGATCTGGAACGAACAGCAGGACCTCAAGACCCAACTCACCGACCAGGAGATCCGGCTGTCCGCTCAAGCCGAGGCGGCGCACCAAGAGACCGCGCGTCTAACCGAACAACTCGACCGGGCGGAAAACCAGCTCAGCAATGTGATCACCAGCGACCTGGAAGAACTGCAAGCCCAGCAGCAAACCATCGAAGACCTGCTCGACACCTTGCGCGACAAAGTCGAGCGTAATACACAGCACTGGGCCGCCACCGAAGTGATTTATCTGCTGCGGCTGGCCAACGACCGCCTGCATCTCGACGGCGATTTACTCACTACCCTCGCCGCACTGGAATCCGCCGACCAGCGCCTGCAAGATTTCGACGATCCATCGCTGTTCGAAGTGCGCCGCCTGCTGACCGGAGAGATCACCGCCCTCCGCGCGATACCCAGGCCGGACATCACCGGCATCGCGCTCAAACTGGGCGCCCTCGGCGACGGCGTGGAGCACCTGCCCTTTCCCCATTCGCCCAGCGCCAGCGAAAACGTGCCCAGCGCCGATGCGGAGGAAGGCTGGCGCCGCGTGATGCACGACCTGTGGCAGGCGCTGAAACAACTGGTGGTCATCAAACATAAGGACCAGGCGGAACAGGCTTTGCTGACCCCGGACGAGCGTTATTTCCTGCAACAGAATCTGCGTCTCACCTTGGAATCGGCGCGGGCGGCGGCGATACGGCGCCACACCGCCCTGTTTCACGACAGTCTGCGCCGCGCCCGGGACTGGATCGTCTTGTACTACGACCGTGACGCCGGCCCCACCCAAGCCGCACTGAACGAGTTGACCCGCCTGCAGGAACTCGATCTCTCGCCCGCCCTGCCCGACATCACCGGCTCCCTGCGCGCCCTCGAAGCCTGGCAGCTGCAACGGCGTGGCAAAACCTCCGCCGGAGCCGCTCCATGAGACTGCTCATCGTCAGTCTGCTGGTTTTGCTCGGTGCGGTCTCCCTCGCCCTATTCGCGCGCGATGACACCGGCCACGTCGTCATCGCCTACGGCAACTGGACGCTGGAAACCAGCCTGGCGCTGTTCGTCCTGGCGATATTGCTGACCTTCCTGATCCTGTATTACACGCTGCGGCTGTGGAGCGGCATCCGCACCCTGCCCCAACGCCTGCGGCGCTGGCGCCGTCAGCGCCGCCAGCTCAAAACCCGCATGGCCTATATGCGCGGCATGCACGCCTTGGCGGAAGGCCAATGGGAAACCGCGGAAAAATGGCTGCTGAAACACGTGCGCTACAGCGACACGCCCGCTCTCAATTATCTGGCCGCCGCGCAGGCCGCCGAGGCGCTGGGCTCGCAAGTGCGGCGTGACGGTTATCTGCGCGCCGCTCACGAACAAGACCCCAAGGCCGGCGTGGCGGTCGGTCTGGCCCAGGCCGGTTTTCTGCTCGCCCACCAGCAGTCCGACGGTGCGCTGGAGATCCTAACCCGCCTGCACGGCGAACAGCCCAAACACACAGCCGTGCTCAAAAAACTCATGGAAACCCATGCCGCGCGCCAGGACTGGCAACGCCTGCTCGAATTGGTGCCCGAAGTGGAACGGCGCGGCGCCATCAGCGTCAGCCGCGCAGAAGAATTACAAGGCAACGCCTACCGCGCCTTATTCGCCCGCGCCGCCGAACAAAAAGACGCCGATCGATTACACCTGCTGTGGGAGCGCGTGCCACGCTACGTCAAACGCAACGAGGAAGTGTTGTTCGACTACGCGCGCGCGCTGAGCCGCGTCGATGACAATGCCGGCGAACAACTGGAACCGCTGCTGGCCGACGCCCTCCGCCGCCGCTGGAGCGACGCCCTGATATACGTCTATGGGCTCATTCCCCAGCGCAACCTTTCAGCTCAGCTCGCTCAAGCCGAACGCTGGCTGAAACACCACGCCGAAAACCCGGTGCTGCTGCTCACCCTCGGCCGGGTGTGCGTGCGCAGCCAACTGTGGGGCAAGGCCCGCAGTTATCTGGAAGCCAGCCTCGGTCTCGACCCGCAACCGGAAACCTACCGAGAATTGGGCGCGCTGCTGGAAAGGCTCAACAACCGCGACGCGGCCCTCGACTGCTACCGTAATGCCTTGAGCCTGTTGCCGGGCAAATCCTTCGGCCTTACCGCGCCGTCGCCGCAAAACCCGATCATGCCGCCCGAGGAGCTGCCGTTACTGCCGAGGCAGACGCGCTGAGACGGTAGCGATGAATGATTCGGGCCTGATCAGCGCAGGCTCGTCGCAGGTTCGGCCGGCAGAACTCCGGCTCGCGCTCACATGACCGGTAAAGAATCATCCGGCCTTCGTAGTCCGTCTTCACTATCCAACCACCGCGCCATCGTCACTGCTGCTGGGCCTGCGCCTGCTGCTTGGCCAGGGCGTCCGGTGCGAATTCGAAAGGGTCGGAGAAGAAATGCGCCGTGGGTAAGCCGCGGGCAAGGAAGGCGTCGCGCGCCGCGCGGACCATCGCCGGCGGACCCGCGGCGTAGACATCGAAACCGACGAGATCAGGATGATCGGCGACCACCGCCTCATGCACATAACCGCCGCGGCCTTGCCAACGATCCGCGGCGGCGGGCGACGACAACACCGGCGTGTAAGTGAAATGGCCGTGAGTCTCCGCCCACTGTCGCGGCAGGCCGTCCAGATATAAATCCACCGGCGCCCGCGCGCCCCAATACAAGGCCATGGGCCGAGTCACGGCGGCGGCGAAGGCGTGTTCGATGATGCCTTTGATCGGCGCGAAACCGGTGCCGCCCGCGACGAAGATCATCGGTCGCGGCGAGTCCTCGCGCAGATAAAAATCACCGTACGGCCCTTCGATGCGCACCATGTCTTTTTCCTTCATGCGCTCGAAGACCTGTTCGGTGAATTCGCCCTTCTCCACATGGCGCAGATGTAACTCCAAAAAGGCGTCGTCGTGCGGCGCGTTGGCCAGCGAGAAACTGCGATGGCGGCCGTCGGGCAAAACGAAATCCACATATTGTCCGGCGAGAAATTGCAGGCGCTCGGCGGTGGGCAGCTTGAGATAGAGACGCACCACGTCGGGGGCGAGGAATTCTTTTTTGGCGATGCGCGCCGGGAGTTTTTTCACCGGCATGTCGGCGGCGGCGCGCGGTTCGCGTACCTCGATGACCAAATCGCCGCGCGGCTCGGCTTGGCAAAACAGCGCCATGCCGGTGGCCTGCTCCACCGCACTCAAAGCCGCGGGCACGCCGCGCGGATAATCCACTTCACCGCTCACCAGCTTGCCCTTGCAGTTGCCGCAACTGCCGCCGCGGCAACTATAGGGCAGCGACAGGCCCTGGCGGAGGGCGGCGTCCAGCACGCTTTCACCGCTCTCAACGGTGAATTCATGCCCGCTGGTGAGCACGCGGACGTTGCAAGTCATGACATTTCCTTAATACTCTTGGCCTAGCGTGGCATTTTGGCTCATTTCCAGCGGGAGCAACACCCTGAACACCTTTTTCATCATCGGTTGCGGCGACATCGGCCGGCGGGTCGCCGCGCTCTGCCAGGCTCAGGGCGCCGCGGTGTGCGCCCTCACCCGCAATTCCGCGACGGCGCAACAACTCACCGCGCGGGACATCGTCGCCGATGTGGGCGATTTGGACCAGACCGCCGCCCTGCCGCCGCTGTCCACCGGCGACAGCGTCGTGTTCTACTTCGCGCCCCCGCCGGCGCAGGGCGGCAGCGACCCGCGGCTGCGCGGTTTTTTACAGCATATCGCCCCCGGCGCGCTGCCGGCCAAACTGGTCTATATCAGCACCAGCGGCGTGTACGGCGATTGCCAAGGCGATTGGGTAACGGAAGAAACACCCGCCAAGCCCAGCACTGACCGCGCCCGCCGCCGCCTCGACGCCGAGACCGCGTTGCAGGCATGGGAGGCCAACACCGGTGTGCCGGTGGTGATCCTGCGGGTCGGCGGCATCTACGGCCCCGGCCGTTTGCCGGTGAAACGTCTCCGGCAAGCCACGCCTATTTTGAACGCGGCCGAGTGCGGCTACACCAACCGCATCCACGCCGACGACTTGGCGAGTATCTGCCTGGCGGCGGCGTCCCGCGGCCACGGCATCTACAACGTCAGCGACGGTCATCCCAGCACCATGACCGACTACTTCAACGGCGTCGCCGATCTGCACGGCCTGCCGCGTCCACCGCAAATCGGTCTAGCGGAGGCCAAGACTCGCCTCAGCGCGGAAATAATGTCCTATCTCGAAGAATCGCGGCGCATGGACAACCGCAAGATGCTGCGCGAACTCGGCGTGCAGCTGCGTTATCCAACTTTGGAGCAGGGGCTGCGAGCCTGTGAAACGGGCGCGCAGTCGATGTAATCGACGTAGGGTGTGTCAGCGCAGCATTAGCCACCATACGCGCCGTCAGGGGTTCCAATGAGGGCGAAATAGATTTTCAGCGTGCCTTATTGCTGTCATGCGGCGGCGCCTGCGACAGCCGGCCACCGATAGGCAGCACTATCCGGAAGGTCGAACCTTGCCCCACGACACTGTCAACCTCGATGCGGCCACCATGGCTTTCAATGATGCGATAACTGATGGCAAGCCCCAACCCCGTTCCTTTACCGACTGGTTTGGTAGTAAAAAACGGCTCGAAAATGCGAGTTTTCAGCGTATCCGGAATACCGCAACCGGTGTCGGTTATCTCCACCCATACCCATTCCTCGCCGCGCCGACCACTGCGAAGAGTGATGCTTCCGCGTTCTTCCATGGCATGCGCCGCGTTGACCAAGAAATTCATGAATACCTGATTGATCTGGGACGGATTGCACAACACCAACGGGATATCGCCATACTCCTTGATGATGTCGGCTTTATATTTTATTTCGTTTTGCGCGATATTGAGGGTGGAATCCAAACCGATATGAAGATCGCTCAATTGAGCATCGCCTTGATCCATATGCGAGAACGACTTCAAATCCTTGACGATACGGATCACTCTCGCGATCCCCTCCTCGCATTCGGCGCCGAGGATATGGATATCCTGCTTGATGAAATCGAGATCGATTTGTTTTTTAAACGCCCGTATATCCTTCAGCAAGGCATGATCGGCGGGGTCAGCCTCGAACTGCGTATACAACTCGATCAGGCCAAGCAGGTATTCGGCGTTCTCCGCAAGTGTGCTGATATTAGAGCTGACGAAGCCTATCGGATTATTGATCTCGTGGGCGATGCCCGCCGCCAGCTCACCGATCGAGGCCAGCTTTTCCGCCTGCAATAATTGCGTCTGCGTATCCTTGATGGTCATATTGGCCTTGGCCAACTCATTCAAACGCTGCTGGAGCAGTTGTTCGGCTTTCCTGCGTTCGCTGATATCGACGTGGGTGCCCACGAAACGGTGGGGAGTGCCGTCATCATCGTACACCAGTATGCCGCGTGCCAGAATGTCCACGTAATATCCCGCTTTATGTTTCATGCGGAATTCGATTACATATTCGCCAGTGCGACCTTTCAAATACATGTCGACTTCATGCAAGGCGCGGTCCAGATCACCCGGATGCAGGTTATTACGCCAGGTGGTCAGGTGATTGGTCAGTTCGTGCTCCTCATAACCCAACATGCTTTTCCATCGCGGTGAAAAATACACGGCATCGGTTTGCAAATCCCAATCCCACAAGCCGTCATTCGCACCCGCCATGGCCAGGGAAAAACGCTCCTCGCTTTCCCGCAACGCCTGTTCGGTACGTCTTTGTTCGGTGAGATCGCGCAGTATGAGCTGGTGCAAATTCCGACTACCGTTGATAGGACTCAGAAAAGTCCAGGCCGGAAACACTTCACCATTGGCGCGCCGCAAAACCACTTCGCCGCGGAATTCCGTCCTGGCGAGCACCTGTTCAAGTGAATACCCTGCACCATTCATCACCCCACCGGACTGGCCGGGTTCACCGGCACTTATCATCGGCCAGCATTTCACAAACTCATCGAAGGAATCGACCTGAAATAGATGCAGACATGCTTTATTGCATTCAATGCAGGTTTGTTCTTCGAGTATTAAAATGGCGTCGGGAAATGATTCAAACAAATGACGGAACTTGCTTTCAGCGGATTGTCGTGCCGTGACATCCACCGCAATCGCGATGAAAACATTCGCTTGATTCGACCGACAGAGCTGCATACACACTTCGACCGGATAAATAGCACCGTCCTTGCGGCGGTGTTTTGTTGCAAAAACCAATTGGTCTTTTTCAGCGCGACGCAACGGCTCGACCAGCTCCGAGAACTGGGTGGCACTGACATCGCATGCGACATGCAGCCACGAATACCGCAGCAAGTCTTCCCGGCCATAACCCAAGCTCCGACACGCACCTTCGTTGACCTCGATGAGATGCAGGTTATCCGCTCGGAATAGGTAGATCTCATTCATTGAAGCGGCGAGGAACTGGTCGAACCAGAAGGCGCGTTCCGCATCCGCCCTCTCCGAACTATCGCCCTTCGCGTTATTGACTTCTGACATGCCGCCTCCCTGTGTGGCCCCGGTTTTTATGAGGTTACTGAACAATAACGACACTTCAGCCAACTTGTAGAGTCCGGTTATTGTTTATGAATCGCCACCCCGCGAACGCTGCCAACCCATAGCTCCCATAGCGCTTGGTGATTTTGTCACTGAGCATGGGTCGTCACGGCGGTTTACTGGACACGAATAATAACCTAGGGGAAAAACATGAATACCACCGTGATGTCCCAGAAAACGGCGAAGGTCCGCCGCATCGAAGTCAGGGAAGAGCGATTGTTATGGCTGACTTACGGGTTTTATATAGTGGGCGTGCTAATACCGCTCGGTGTAGTTATCAACCTGTTCGAGATCTGGCGCTATCGCCGCGCGACCACCCTCAACCGGGAAGGTATGCTGATAGCGGAACGCCATCATCGCTGGCTGTTGACCACCGCCTTGACCATTTTCATCGCAACGCTGATCTCCATGGGCACGTTTTATTACGTCGTGGGCGCGGTGGTCGCCATCGCCACCGTGCTATGGTGGATATACCGCGTCGTGCGAGGAATGTTGGCGCTGAGCCATCATACCGTACCGGCCGGAACTGAATAATTGGTATTTCGCGGCGAGTCTTTACGACAAGGCTTGGTCCGTCACTCTGGCGTCAGCCATTCGACACGCGCCTGTCCGCCATCGTCGGCGAGGGCAACAGCCAGCCATTGGCAGACCTCATTCAAGCTGACGTCGATTTGCCACGGCGGGTTGACGATCAACATACCCGAGCCGTTCAAGCGCCGCGCGCTCTGTGGTGGACGTAGGTAGATTTCCGCGATCAGCATCTTGTCGATTCCCAGTTTGATCGCCCGCTGGTGAATATCCTGCGCAAAAGTACAATGGGTAATCGGATACCAGAAAGCATAAATCCCCTGCGGCCAGCGTTGCCAAGCGGCGTGCAAACCATGGACGGCCCGCTCCACTTCATCGTGCAGCTCAAACGCGGGATCGATGAGCACCAGGCCGCGCTTTTCCTTGGGCGGTAAAAAGGCCTTCAGCCCTTGGTAACCATCGAGGTGGTGTACCGCCACCTGCGGGTCACCCTTGAACTCGTTACGCAGATTCACGACGTCCGTGCTGTGCAGTTCGGTCAGGATTAAGCGGTCCTGTGGACGCAGATGATGGCGGACGATCCGCGGCGAACCGGGATAATATCGCGGCGCGGCCAGGCCGTCGGCCATGGGCGCGGTCTTTTCGTTGAGTGCGCGCACCGCGGTCAGGTAAGAATCGAAGGCGGGCGGCACATCGTTACGTCCCCACAGCCGACTGATGCCGTTACTGTATTCCCGGTTTTTTTGTGCCTCGGCGCTGTTCAAATCATAGCGGCCGGCGCCGGCGTGGGTGTCGATGCAACAAAACGGCGCGGCTTTTTTTCGCAACGCCAAGAGCAACAGGGAGAGCACGCTGTGCTTGTGAACATCGGCGAAATTACCAGCGTGAAAAGCGTGACGGTAACTCAACATGGGCGGCTGGCCGGCTGTGGCGGTGACATGAGGTTAAGAATGACACCCCCTGTAACAGGCGTGCCTGATATTTTTCCGGAGTCACAGTACTGTAAAGCGCCTCCATTGTCACCCGCGCCGCGCCGTCCGTCGCCACACCGTCATTGCACACCGACCGGCTATTTTGAGATCGCCGATGCTGCCGTTATAGTATGCAAACCCAGCTTTTACTTACCGGACGGTGACGGGAAACGCTGTAATGACTGAGAAGACTTATCAAATCGTGGTCAGTGGGCAATTAACGGCCGGCGCGGTCCTGGCGCAGGTCAAGGAAAAAGTCGCCAACTTGTTCAATGTACCGGCCGCCAAACTGGATCCCTTGTTTTCCGGCCAACGGATAGTAGTGAAAAAAGGCCTCGACCACGCGGCCGGGCAACGTTATGTCGCCGCGCTACAAGAGGCGGGCTTGCTCAGCGTCGCGGAACCTCTCACCGACGACGCGCCATCCAGCGCCAACGCCAACCCGCAACCGGTGAACGCCATGCCGCAACCCAGCCTGGCGCCGGCAGGGACCCCCCTCATCGAAAGGACGCCGGTGGCCGCGCCCGACATTGACACCCGCGCTTATTCCATGTCCCCCGTCGGCATCACCTTGGTCACCGCTATACCGGTCCCGGCCCCGGTGATCGACGTCAGTGCGCTGTCGGTTTCGCCCTTGGGCGTGGACATGGTCAAGGCCGCGCCGGTAGCCGCGCCGGACATCGACGTCAGCGCCCTGTCGATGTCCTCGCCGGGTACACACTTGGTGGAACCGCCGATGGTGCGCCCCCCCGTCATCGACACCAGTGCGTTTGATCTCGCCCCCGTCGGCAGCGATGTCGACCAGCAAAAACCGGGCGTAGCCCCGCCGCCGCCCGACACTCGTCATTTGAAGCTGGTCTAGTCTCCTCTGCCGTTCAACGGCCGCGGCCGCCGGTGATGGCGCCCAAGATGCCGCGCATGATTTGCCTGCCCAGTTGTGAACCGATAGAACGCATGGCGCTCTTGGTCATGGCCTCGACCACGCCCTCGCGGCCACGGGCCGGTTGTGGGGTGGAACGCGGGTTCGACACCGCCGGTTCCGGCGTCGTCGCCGCCTCGGTCATGGCGGCCGTCTTGGCCTTCAACAGCTCATAGGCCGATTCGCGGTCGATTTCGGTTTTATATTGGGTATACAGCGGATCGGCGCTGATCAAGCGATCGCGACTCATCAACGGAATGGGACCGATCTGGCTTTGCGGCGGATAAATGAGCGCGCGCTGCACCACCTGTGGACTGCCCTTGGGATCGAGGCACGACACCAAGGCTTCACCCACCCCCAACTCGGTGATGACCGCCGCCACGTCCAGTTGGCCGTCGCTGCGGAAAGTTTCAGCGGCGGCACGTACGGCTTTTTGATCGCGCGGAGTGAAAGCGCGCAGCGCATGTTGTACGCGGTTGCCCAACTGGCCCAGCACGCTGTCGGGGATGTCCATCGGGGTCTGGGTGACGAAGTACACGCCCACACCCTTCGAGCGGATCAGCCGCACCACTTGCTCGATCTTGTCTTGCAGCGCCTTGGGCGTGTCGTTAAACAGCAGATGCGCCTCGTCGAAGAAGAACACCAGTTTGGGACGCTCGGGGTCACCCACTTCCGGCAGTTGCTCGAACAGCTCGGCGAGCAGCCACAGCAGCAAGGTTGAATACACCATGGGCGACCCTATCAACTTGTCGGCCATCAGCAGATTGATCATGCCCCGGCCTTGACTGTCTTGACGCAGCAGATCGGTGATGCGCAGCGCCGGTTCGCCGAAAAAGTGCTCGCCGCCCTGCTCCTCCAGCGTCAGCAACTGGCGTTGAATCGCGGCGACGCTGGTGGTGGAGACATTGCCGTATTCGGCGCTGATGGTCTTGGCGTTGTCGGCCACGTGACGCAACATGGCGCGCAGGTCCTTCAAATCCAGCAGCAACAGGCCCTGCTCGTCGGCAACCTTGAATACCAGACTGAGCAGGCCGCTCTGCACATCGTTGAGGTCCAGCAACCGCGAGAGCAGCAGCGGCCCCATATCGGAGATGGTGGTACGCAGCGGCATGCCCTGCTCGCCGAAGACATCCCAAAAGGCCACCGGAAAACCGCTGTAGCGGTGCTCGCTGATTCCCAGTTGCTCGATGCGCTGCAGTATCTTGGGATTGGGCGCACCCGGCTGGCTGATGCCGGACAGATCGCCCTTCACGTCGGCGAGAAACACCGGCACGCCCATGGCACTGAACCCTTCGGCCAGTACCTGCAAGGAAATGGTTTTGCCGGTACCGGTGGCACCGCTGATCAAGCCGTGACGATTGGCGAGTTTGGGATATAAGACCACCTCGGACTGGCCTTTGCCGATCAGCAGCGGGGACGGGGTTTGGGTGACGGACATGTTGTTGACCCTTATTTAGCGTGCGATGGACGAGGCTTAAAGCTTAGAATGTCCCGGCGGGTTTGCACAGAGCGGCCTGCAAGTTTTTGTCAAAGGTGGGGCAATCCCCGCCGTCTTCATGCCAGCCTTCGGAACGTATCATGAGCAAACGTCCACCGCAGGCGCCACGCGGCCGTGGCGCGCGCAGCAATCCCGACAACCGCTATGAGGCGCTGAGCCGCTCGGCGGTGGATGACGGTTGGGGCAATCTCGACGCCGAGCCGCCGCCGCTGGCCACCACCCTCACTGTCGACGCTAGCCGCAGCGTGATTTCCTACAATCAATCGCCGGACGTGGGCTTTGATCGTTCGATCAATCCCTACCGCGGCTGCGAACACGGCTGCGTCTATTGTTTCGCCCGTCCCAGCCACGCCTGGCTGGGACTGTCGCCGGGCCTGGATTTCGAGAGCCGTCTGTTCTACAAACCCGATGCCGCCGAACTGTTGCGCCAGGAATTGGCGGCGCCCAAATACCGTTGCGCGCCCATCGCGGTGGGCATCAACACCGACGCCTATCAGCCGGTGGAGCGGCGCCTGCATATCACCCGCGCGATTTTGGAGGTGCTGCGGGAGTGCGAACATCCGCTGACCATTATCACCAAGTCCTGGTTGGTGGAGCGGGACATCGACATCCTCGCCGAAATGGCGGGCAAGGGGCTGGTGCAGGTGATGGTGTCCGTCACCACGCTACGCCATGAGCTGGCGCGCACCCTCGAACCGCGCGCCAGCGCGCCGCGGCGGCGGCTGGAAATCATCCGCCATTTGAGCGAGGCGGGCATTCCCGTTGGTGTAATGGTGGCACCGTTGATTCCGGTGTTGACCGACGCTGAACTGGAAACCATACTCGCCGATGCCCGCCTAGCGGGCGCGCGCAGCGCCGGTTATGTATTGCTGCGCCTGCCCCACGAAGTGAAAGACCTGTTCCGCGAGTGGCTGACGGAACATACGCCGACCCAAGCCGAGCATGTGATGGCGCGCATCCGCGACAGCCGCGGCGGCAAGGATTACGATGCGCAATTCGGCGAACGCATGCGCGGCACCGGCATCTACGCCGACCTCATCGCCCAACGGTTTCGGCTGGCCTACCAGCGTCTAGGTTTTGAACCAGCGGGTCCGCTGGAGACCGGCCGCTTTCGGCCGCCGCGGCTCGCCACGGATCAATTATCGTTATTTTGATTACGCCGCCGGGCGGCGGATCAGCTAAGGAAGGTGGTACCAGTGAACTGTTGGCGCCGTAGGATTAAGCAGGTCGGAGTCCTGTGTTGGCTGTTATCGCCTTGCACCGCCCTTGCCGCCGAGCCCGGTTATTTGGCGGGTTACACCGATGCGATATTAGAAATTTACTTCAACGATTTGCGATTGACGGTACTGAAGGCGGAGGCCGAAGAAGTGTTACTGGTCGCCGAGGGCTGTTTAAACCAAGCGGATCAACACGCCGTGGAACACGCCCTGCTGGCCGCGGGGCACATCAAACGGGTGGCATGGCAGGACTTAAAGAGCTGCCTGCCGGAAGACGGGACGCCGGCCGTGCCGGCCGAGGCCGTGTTCGAACCCCTACCGCCCTACGATATCTTCGATCCCCTGATGGCCGACCCGCGCCAGCCGCAGTTCTCGATGCGTTATCAGCGCTATCACAGCTCCACCCGTGAATTTAACGCGGCGATGGTCTCCTTCGGCGAATACTTCGGTTTTGCCAATAGCTGGTGGGGCGATGCCTCGGTGTCGCAAATCGGTTTGCAAGCGGCGGTATTCGGGTTGTTCAATCTCGATGCGCCTTCTTCCGACCTGGTCAACGCCGACTATTGGATAGGCATTCCGATCTCCTACCGCAGCGGACCCTGGTCGGTGTTGACACGGATCTATCACCAAAGCTCGCATTTGGGCGATGAGTTTCTGCTCGGCAATCCCGGCGTCCGCCGCGTCAATCTCAGTTACGAGGATATCGAGGTGCTGGCCTCCCTCGATCTCAACAGCATCCGCCTCTATGGCGGCGGCGGTTACATTATTCATAGCGAGCCGGATCTGAAACCGTGGCATTTCCAAACCGGCGTGGAAGGCCGCAAAGAAAATCTGCTAGGCAGCTTGGACGGAATGGCGGCGGCGGACTTTCAAACCCAGGAGGAAAGAGGCTGGCATTGGAATTATTCCTATCAGATCGGCTTCGCCTTCAGCCATCGCCGCGCCCGCGAGATCCGAATCATGCTCGAACATTTCCGCGGTTATTCCCCCAACGGCCAGTTCTATCAAGAACGCTTGCGCTACACCGGATTCGGCTTTTACTTCGATTTATGAGCAACCGTCGCGGGGTAGGCGAAAAAACGGGGGATGTCGCGCAATTACTACTACCCGCAGGCTGCTCGCTTTCGCGTCACCCCTCTCGGCGCGTCGAATAGCGATTACACGAAACAAATGACCGCAAATAAATAAATGATCCGCAAAAACGACATCATTGCGCAATACCAACCGCAACCTCATACAAAAACTTCTCATGAGGGGTGCCTTTAACGCTCCCGCTGTAGGTCAACTCATAAAATTTATCGGGCGTGTGCCAACTTAGGCTGGTATAGGCCTTGCCGCTAGGCGCTCGATATTCCATCAAAATCGCCGGATACTCTTTTACTTTGGTGTTGACATATTCCATCTGCGTCACAACAGAGGCGCCCTCTGCCTTATAAGCCCACTCATACATGGAAAACGCTGGCATGCCTGGTTGGTTATAAACGCGACGTATCCCCGTCCAGCGCCCAGTTCACGATAACCTGCTTTTCCACATCGCTTGCATTGATAGCAACGTAACGAACAAAACAGCCATCATCGATATCGCGTAGAAGATTTAGATGTCGGCAATACCGAACTACGCTGTGACTGCCAAGAATCTGGCAATGAGATTTTGCAGAAGCAAAAAACTGCTCAAGCAAGGTTTCATTCAGCGCAGCGATGGTCTTTTACAAACGCCGGCTTCGGGTACGACGGGACGGGGGCCGTATCGGGTGTTGCGGCTTGTCGAAGACGTGTCAGCCACCTTGAGCCGTGCATTCTGATGGCTAACCGTGAAGCCCATAAACTTGCATTGATATAAGGCGGTCCACCACGCTTTTGCGTGGAGTCACTGTGAGTCACAGTGACTCTTCGATAAAACGTGCGACGCTTGGCATCAACCGCGCTGTCTGCATCGGCGTTAACCGATCCGGTACTCAGGGCGGAGCGATGTTGATCTGCTGCTGAATGTCGGCGAACGGGCGTATCCAAGGCGAGGCGCTGCGCAAAGCCGGTGGTAGACCACTCAAGGCGGCGCGGGCTGCGGTCAAATCGTCGTAACTGCCATAAACCACCACATACCAAGGCCGGCCGGCCCGGTTGGTAATGTAAGAAGCGGCCTCTTTTTCCAAGCCATGCTCGCGGATATAACGGGTGATGGCCGCCCGGTCGCTGCTGCCGATCAATTGCAGAGTCAACCGGCTGGGATCCTGCCTGACGATCCAGGAATTGTCGCGCGCTTCGGTTCCCGCCGCGAGGGGAGGAGAGGCGAGCGAAGAATCGGGAATGGGAGGGACGGCAGCGGCCGGGGGCGGAGTGGGAGTGGGTTCGGCCTGTTGTTGCAAGGGCGCCGGTTCCGGCATCGCAACGGCGGGTATAGGCGGTGCTGCAACCACGGCAGGGGCGGGTGCCACTGCGGGTGCCGGCGCCGTCACGGTTGTTTCCATTTCACCAGCGGGCGCGGCGGCTTGGCCCGGCGGGGCTGCGGGCGGAGGCAGATTTTGTAGCGGCGCAGGCGCGGCAAGCGGGGAATTGGACGGCAGGGGCATCTCTGTCCCAGACGGCGTCAGGGTACCAGGAGGCGCCGCCACGAGCACCTCGTCCGCCGGGGTCTGCAGCGGCGGCAGACGGCGTAGCGCCTCTTGGGCGGGGGGATAATTCTGCGCCGCCGCTTGTTGTATCCATTGCCGCGCCAACGGCCGGTCTATCCTGACCCCGCGACCGTAGTAGTACATAAAACCCAGGGTGTACTGGGCCCAAGCGGCGCCCGCGGTGGCTTGCGGCTCAACGATGGTGAGGGTGCGCTGATAGTCATGGGTCTGATAAGCGGCTTTGGCTTCCGCGTGACTCGTGTCGGCAAAGCGCGTATCGGGATCGCTCGCGCAACCTGCAAACGCCAAACACACACCCGCCGCACATACAGCGAGGAAACCGCGGCCGCGGTTGCCGCACGGCCAGACGCGGGAAATGCCCCGCGAAAAATTGATCATTAACACAACCGTCCCCCAGTTATCGCTCTGGCGCTGCATTATCCACGAATCCCGCCGCGCACTCTACCCGTGCGCCACCGGTGACGGGGAAACGTCAAGAGCGCCGCGCCAGGGAGGCGGCGGTTTTCGTGCAGCCCTCGGCCAAAGTATCGCCCAGATTCAATGCAAACGCCTGCTGACAATGAAAGCGGGCGCGATTCGCCTCCATTTTTCCCAACAAGTCATCATGCTGATCCAACTCGCGCTCGGCGCGCTGCAGCAGGGCCGTGCCCAGCACACGGTGCGCCCAGGCCTCGGCCGCTTTAGGATCCAAGTCCGGCGCGAAGGTGATTTGATGGGCGGTGAGTTCATCGAGACCGTGCTGAGCATTGAGCGCGGCGGCCTGGTCATCGCCGAGATGGTGATTGGTCTCGCCGAGACCGATATAGGCTTCGGCGAAAGCCGGAAATTTTTCCAAAGCTTTTTTGAACGCGGCTAGCGCGGCCGGGTAGTGGGCGGCCCGCAGCGCTTGCACGCCTTCCTGGTAAGCGGCCAGGGCCGCGCTTTTCTGTTGCGGGGTGGTGACGAGAATGATGGGCGGCGGCCGAGACGCGGCAAGTTGTTCAGCGGCGGCATGGCCGGGGGGGGCGTTATAGTGCCGGTAAGGAAGCACCACACTCACCACCAAGCAACATGCAATGAAGAAGATCATGGCTGCGATCAGATCCCAATTGTGGTGTCTGCGGGTAGTGTAGGGTGGCTTATTCATGAGGATGGCGCCCAAAAAAAAGGCTTGTTATGCTCCTTGCCTTGGCTCAGGTATCGTCGCCCCCCACTGAAAACTTGACCGGAGCGCCCGTCCTGAGAACGGCACCCCACTATACTGACTAGGGCCTGTTGACGTTTCACATGGGCAGCCATAGAAATCCGCAGGCTAGAGCGACCATGCTCTGGTAGTTTCTCTTCAATTTGTCATACCTTGTCGCGATCGACCGCAAGTGCTTGAGG
>JAHFRV010000087.1 GCA_023266095.1 Gammaproteobacteria bacterium
AAGAGCCATAAAACGAAGGCCAAAAGCCTATCCATTACTGATGAAACCTCGCGACGAAGCAAGAGCTGAGGTGATGAAAAATGGTCACCCAAAGAAGCTTAAGTAAGCGCCATTCGGGTCTGACCTGTGATGTCATCTTTTCACACTGCCTTCGCAATCCTTGGGTGGGTACCTCCTGCGATCACTGTGTATCGCTAACTCGTCTCATTCCATTCGCCTCATGCGGGCCGGTAACGGCTGCCGTTTCTCAGTATCGCCCAGCCGATCCGCGCCAGTTTGTTGGCCAAGGCCACCGTCGCCTTGTTGATGCCGCGCGTCTCACGCAGACGGTTGATCCAACGGCTTAAGCGATCGTCCTTGTTCTTGGCCGCATTCACCACGGCACGGGCGCCGTGGATGAGTAACGTGCGCAGGTAGCGGTCGCCTCGCTTGCTGATGCCCAGCAGTACGTTCTTGCCGCCACTCGAGTGCTGGCGCGGTACCAATCCAATCGCCGCCGCCGCTTCCCGTCCGCGCCGGTATTGATGACCATCCCCCACGATGCTGACAAATACGCTTGCCACGATCGGGCCGTAACCGGGCGCCGTTTGCAGCCGCTGCACGCGATCGTCCTGTTTGGCCATCGCCGTCAACTCCGCCGTCAACACGTCGATGTGGGCATCCAGCGCCAGCAGTTGTTCTCGCCCCTGATTCAATAGCCGGCGAAAACGATCGCTCAGGCCATTGCTCGCCTCTTCCAACAGCCCCGGTATTGCCCGGCGCAAGGCGCTGACGCTTTTGGCAATCACGATCCCGTATTCGCCCAACAAGCCGCGCAGCCGGTTGACCAGCGCCGTGCGCGCCTGGAGCGTACCCTCGCGCAGCCGCACCAGCGATTGCACGTCCTGGCTCTCCACCGTCTTCACTGCGACAAAACGCATCTGGGGTACACGCACCGCCTCGGCAATCGCCCGCGCGTCATTGTAGTCGTTCTTCTGTCCGCGCAGGTACGCCTTCACTTACTGCGGCGGGATCAATCTCACCTCGTGACCCAGCTTGATAAGTTCCCGCGCAAAGTAGTGGGCGCTCGCGCAGGCCTCCATCCCGATCAGGCAGCACGGCAGGTTCGCAAAGGACTTCAGCACCTGTCCACGTGACAGCCGTTTCTTCACCTGCTCCTTGCCCTGTGCGTCCATGCCTACCATATGAAACACGTTCTTTGCCGAGTCCAATCCCACAGTTGTAATATTCATCTCGGTCTCCTCTTGTTTCAGGTCGATGGTGTGTAACAGCTTCCATCTTGGCGCATTCGATGCCGGTTAAGAAGTGGGAGGAGACCATCACATCATCCTACTTGCTAACCCTTCTGGCCAGTATCATTTTGCTGCATATCAGTGAAAACACGATCCAGAACGCCACTTTTCGACCAACGATTGACGCGCGTATAAACAGAATGCCGATTGTCATATCTCTTCGGCAGACCACGCCATTTGCATCCATGCTCTGCTACGTAAATAATCGCGTTTAGCATCTGTAAATTCGATAGCCTTACATTGGCACGCTGTAGCGGTAATAATAACTGTTCTATATGCTTTGAATTACGAAGAGGATGATTTCCATCCCCGCATGCTAACAAAATTAGCGTTAACAGGCTCTAACAGGGTGCTGCGGGGTTTGGCAACCCGGCGTATGGCACTGCTCTGCCGACGGAGGTGGCAGGTTCGAATCTGATGTGACAAGTTTAGCGAGAGGCTTGATGCGCAAGCGCACACTACGTTTGCTGCGGAAAGCCCGCGATTGACTGCAATCGCCAGAAGCGGAGATACTCACGCTTACGCCGTTGAGGTTCTACCCTTCGAGGAGATCTATAAATGAGCGCACTACTTGCTTCCGTTGGCGTCAATGGGAAAAACCTCAGTGAAGACGTCATGATAGTGCAGAGATTGTTGAAGTTGAATGGCCATAGGCCGGGTCCAATCGATGGCATCTGCGGCGCCAATACCATCAACGCCATCCGCAAGTTTCAGGCAACTTTCATGGCTGCGCCCGATGGACTGATCGAACCCGGCCGGACGACTTGGGGCAAGCTGTCAGCCACTGGAGGGCCGCCGACCGCGCCTCATCTGAGTCAATGGAGCGGTGACTGCGCTCAGTGGTCGCAGGAGAAGAAGCTGCAAAGCATGAACCCGATGTTGCGGCCCAAGGTTCAGGCCGTCCAGGCGGCCCTCACCCAACGAGGCTTTCAACCGAAGATATTCTATGGTTGGCGCTCCGTTGCCGTGCAATTGCAGTTATTCCAGCAGGGTAACAGCAAAGTGAAGTTCAGCTTTCACAACGCCCAAAAGCCCGACGGAACGCCGAATTCTTATGCCGCAGACATTATCGACTGCCGCTACGGGTGGACCTCACAGGCAGAAACCTCCGGCTTTTGGAAGGCGCTCGGCGAAGAAGCCAAGAAAGAGAACCTTTATTGGGGCGGCGACTGGTCGACTTTTCGCGATTGGGCACATGTCCAGTTGGTCGCAAACTGCGAGCTGGCACGGGTGAAAACTGAGAGCGGTTTGTGAGCCAAACGCTGCTTGCAGCCGTACTGATCTTCGGTGTCGTGCTGCCTGCCCAGGCGGAACGCCTCTGGCTGGTCATAGGCGCCAGCGACGGCTCGCCAGCAGGAATCGCCCTGAAAGGCAAGGAACTCGCTCCGCTTTCCGCCAAGGGGTTTGTTGTCCAGACCCGCGACTGCGGCGACAAGAGGAACGTTTTCGCCTGGGTCGCCGAGGCTGCAAGCTCGGCCGAGGCAGCGCAATCCGGATTAGCGCGCTTGCGCGAGAAGGTCAAGGACGCCTATGTGAAACGCTGTAACGTTAAGCCACGCACATTGCTGGCGTTTCGCGTCTCCGCCGTCGTTGCGTCGATCTCCGATGTGCCACAAGGCGCGGTGAATTGGCAGGATGAGGATCGAATCTCGTCCATCCGTCCCCTTGCCGATGGCCGCGCCATGGTCATTATCCGCCACTTCGTCAATGAAAAAGAGGACCCGCTCGAAGGCAGGCGTGAGCGTGTGGTGCTGGTCGACACTGTTGGCAAGCGCCTGACACTGGAAGAGAACTGCATCAGTCCAGGTGCCGTCGCCGTGCAACAGGGGAGAATCGCATTCGACTGCGTGCGCGAGCAGGCCGGCGACCATTTGCTGCACCACGTCGTCGTCTTCGCTGCACGCGGGGAAAGACTCGCGGAGATCGAGCATTGCCGCAAACCGCGATGGGCACGCGAGCGGACTATCATTTGCGATGCAGAGACGGTTGGACCCGATGGTCGGCTGAAGCTGCTGCCGAAACAGACTCAACTAAGCGATAGGACTGTGCATGGATTACCTGAAGCCAAGGGAGCACCCATGCATCATTGCACTGGTGGATCCAAATGAGGGTGATTTGATGTTTATCGCCATGATGGAATGAAATGCCATGCCTAGGCGTTATGACCGCTGGCGGTGGTGGGGTTGACGCGGGTTGAAGGTACATGAAGTGTATCCTCTTTTACTTATGAAAACAGTCACCTCGAAAATGACAGCGACGTGCGCTACCACAGTCCAGCCACCTATCCGATGAGTGAACTCGCGAGGTTGATTAAAATGATAAACGTGGCAATCGCGGCGATGGGATGCGCTGGTATTGCTTGGGTTGAAACGAGTTTACGACTAGAAGTATCTTCATGCTGTATCAATAGCGTCAGGCTGATTGGGCCGCTTAAATAATCTTGTTGTCCTCGCCCGCCGCCGCGTTCTCCCCCGTTTTTTCCATGCTCTTCTGCAAGGTCTTGTTGATCACCCGCGACACCGCCACCAGTCCGAAAGCGGCGGTGACGAAGCTCGCCGAGCCGTAACCGTAGCGGCAGTCCAGCGAGATGCCGTGGATGCCGGGTTTTTGCGGACTCACCGTGCCGTCTGCCTTGGGATAGACCGGATGCTGGGCGGAGAACACGCACTCCACGCCGAAGTAGCGTTTCGGATTGGCGGTGTAACCGTATTCCTTGCGCAATTGGCCGCGCACTTTGGCCGCCAGCGGGTCGTTATAGGTGCGGCTGAGGTCGGCCACTTTGATCTGGGTGGGATCGGTGAGGCCGCCGGCGCCGCCGGTGGTGATGATGGGAATTTTGTTGCGCTTGCAGTAATAAATCATCGCCGCCTTGAAGCGGATGCGGTCGATGGCGTCGATCACGTAATCGTAGCCGCGTGCTTTCGATAAATAATCGTCGAGGTTGCGCAGGGTCACGAAATCGTCGATGGTCGTGCAGACGCAGTCGGGGTTGATCTCCGCGATTCGTTCCGCCAGCACCGCGAATTTCTTGCGGTGGAGGGTGTTGCCGAGGGCGTTGAGCTGACGATTGATATTGCCTTCGCGCACCACGTCGTAGTCGATAAGGGTGAGGCGGCCCACGCCGCTGCGCGCCAGCGACTCCACCGCCCACGATCCCACGCCGCCCAGTCCCACCACGCAGACATGCAGATTTTTGATGAGGGCGGCGGGCGCCGTGCCGTACAGGCGTTGAAAGCTGGAGAAACGTTCGTTGTAATCACAACTCGACATAAGGTTTACCGCGCAATCAGGACCGAAAAAACGCGCCTATGGTGAAGAGCGGCCGCCCGCAAGTCAAATAGCAGCGGATCATCGAGAGTCGCCTGTTTACGCCGCCGCGGGCAAATCGAGAACGGCCAGGGCGTTGCGGGTGGTGATGGCGGCGAGATGGGCCGGGTCTTCGCCGCGCAGCTCGGCCAGGGCGGCGAGACATTCGGGCAGATAGGCGGGGCTGTTGCGTTCGCCGCGATGGCTGGCCACTGCCATATCCGGGGCGTCGGTTTCGAGGACGATGGCGTCCAGCGGCAGTTCGGCGGCGAGGCGGCGCAGTTTCAAGGAGCGGTCGTAGGTCAACATGCCGCCGAAGCCCAATTTGAAACCGAGCTTGATGTAGTGTTGCGCCTGTTGCAGGCTGCCGTTGAAGGCGTGGCAGATGCCGCCTTTGACGGGGATGCGGCGCAGGGTGGCGAGCACTTCGTCATGGGCCTTGCGCACGTGCAGCAGCACCGGCAGCCGCGCTTCGGCGGCGATGCGCAATTGCGCATCGAATAGGTTTTGCTGGCGGGCGCGGTCCAATTCGGTGACGAAATAATCAAGGCCGATTTCGCCCACCGCCACCGGCCGCTTGCGCGCTACCTGTTCCGCCAGCGCCGTCACATGCTCCGGGCGATGCTGATCGAGATACACCGGATGCAGGCCCAAGGCGGGATACAATCCGGCTTCATCCGTGCACAACGCGAGTAGCTTGTCCCAGCCCGCCGCATCTACCGCCGGCACCACGATGCGGTTCACGCCTCGCGCGCGGCATTGGGCCAACACTTCGGCGCGGTCCGCGTCAAAGTCGGCGACATCGAGATGGCAATGGGTGTCGATCAATTCCATGCTGCGGGATGTTACTGCTTAATGAGACGGGCGGCCATGGTGAGGGCAGTGCCCCCCTCATCCGGCCGGATAGCTGATTTCCACCACATAATAAATCAGCGGGCCTTCGGGGGTGGGCACGCTGACTTCGTCGTCCACCGTCTTTTTCAGCAGGGCGCGCGCCAAGGGTGAGTCCACGCTGATGTCACCGTGTTTGATGTCGAACTCGTCGGGGCCGACGATGCGGTACTCCCGTTGTTGGCCCCCCGCGTCTTCTAGTCGCACGCGGGCGCCGAAGAACACCCGGCCGCGATCCGGCGGGGTGTCCATCACCACCTGGAGATCGGGCAGGCGTTTTTGCAGATAACGGATGCGGCGATCGATCTCCCGCAGCTCTTTTTTGCGGTAGATGTATTCGGCGTTCTCCGAACGGTCGCCTTCCGCCGCGGCGGCGGTCAGGGCCTGAGTGACCACGCTCCGCCGTTTCCAAAGCTCATCGAGTTCTTGTTGCAGACGCCGGTAACCTTCCGCAGTGATGTAGGGAGAACTTTTGGGCTGAGGTGGCCGGTAACGCGACATGGACGAAAAAAACCTTTGCTGGATTCACGGCTGAGTTTCATTCTACGTTACTACGGATCGCCATGGGGATGTCAGTCTTCCCCGCGCGTGTACTGGCCGCGAACCTGATATAAAAAGGCGAGTGTGCCCGGTTCAATGAAGGAGTTCGTTTTGGAACAACTAAAGGCCAAGATCCGCACCATCCCTGACTTTCCCAAGCCCGGCATTCTGTACCGGGACATCACGCCGCTGGTGCAAGATCCGATTGCATTGCGGGTGGCGGTCCATCAGTTGATCCATCCCTTCATCGGCGAGCCACTCACCGCGGTGGTGGGCATGGAGGCACGCGGCTTCATCTTCGGCAGCCTGGTGGCTTGGGAATTGGGCCTGGGCTTCGTGCCGCTGCGCAAGCCCGGCAAATTGCCCTTCGACGTACACAGTGTGTCCTATGATCTCGAATACGGCGCCCAGAGCCTGGAGGTGCACGTGGACGCCCTAGGTTCCGAAGACCGGGTGCTGGTGGTGGATGACGTGCTGGCCACTGGTGGCACCGCGGCGGCCAGCTGTGCGCTCATCGAAAAGTTGGGCGCCCGTATCGCGGGCTGCGCTTTTGTGGTCGAGCTGGATGGTTTGCGGGGACGGGATAAACTGGCGTGTTACCCGCTGCATTCCCTGCTCCATTATTGAGTCGCGGCGGAATTAAGGAACCTCTTACATGGACACCGCCCGTTTGCCAAGTGAAAAGCGATGCCGAAAAGAATCGATTGCAGTCTTACATCCGGCCTGTTCGTGGAGAGTAGTCTCCTGGCCTCCATGATAT
>JAHFRV010000109.1 GCA_023266095.1 Gammaproteobacteria bacterium
TCAATACCTGATCACCTACGACATCTCCGCCACTGCGACGCTCGGCGCCACGCTGCTCGGGCGCGTTTCCGCCGCGACGACGACCAACGCGCTCACCAACAACGACACCACCGACAACACACTCACCGTGGCGGCCGTCTCTGGGACGGTCTACACCGACGAAGGTGTCACCAACATCGGCTCGGGCAAATCGGTACGCCTGATCAAGGCGGGCGTCAGCGTCGCGAGTGATACGACCGATGCGTTTGGACGCTACGCCATCCCCGCCACCCTGATCGCGGGCGACGCCATCCTCGTCTACATCGACAACGACGCCACCTACAAAGGCAACACCGTCACGCGGGTCGGCGGCACGGCGATCTCGGGCCTGAATCTTTACGCCGGCCGGGTCATCACCCGCTGCGACAACACCTGCTCGCTCAGCATCGCCAACATGAACACCGCGCTGGGCGCCTATACGGATGCCGGCGACCTCCTCTATTCGATCTCGGGCGGCAATCTCACCGTGAGTGGTACCGGCACCGCGATCAACATCCCTTCGACCCATACCTTCGCGCCCGCCGCCAACATCACCGTCACCCCGGCGATGGAGGTGCGGGGGACCTTCACCGCCGGCGCCTTCACCCATACCCTGTCGGGCACCGGCACGCCGCTGACGATCACCGGCACCTTTACCACCACCGGCTCGACGATCGTCTACACCGGCACCACCACGGCCACCAACATCGCGGCGACGACCTATAACAATCTGACCCTCACCCCCACCGGGGCGACGACGTATTCCCTCACCGGCGTGACCACCTTGACCGGCGCCTTGACCATCAACGCCAATGCCACCCTCGATGCCACCACGGCCAACAACTACAACCTCACCGCCGTCAGTACAACGATCGCGGCCAGCGGGACGTATCTGGCGAAGGGCTCGACGATCACGCTCAGCAGCACCGGTACCCCGTTCAGCGTCAGCGGCACCTTCACGGCCGGAACGTCCACTGTCGCCTTCACTGGCACAAGCGGCACGATCCTCATCACCCCTGGGGGGCAATCCTTTTACAACATCACTTTCAATGACAGCGCGGGCACGGCCACCTATCAGCTCCAAGCTGCGCTCACCGTGACCAACGACCTCACCGTCACCGACGGCATCCTCGACACCAAAGCGGGCTCGAACTTCGCCGTCAATGTCACGCGCGATTTCATTCAATCCGGCGGCCGGGTGTTGGCCCAATCCTCGACCGTCACCGTCGGCCGCGACTTCACCGCCAACGGCGCAGAGCTGGAAACCGGCTTCAACAGCGCCTCGCTGGTGTTGACCGGCACCGGCGGGCTTACCTATTCCAATGTCGTCTCGAATTGGACGAACGGTTTTAATAACCTCACCGTCGGCCAGAGCGGCAACACCACCACGCTTAATAACGATACCTCGGTGGCAAATGTTGTCACAGTCGGCTCCGGTACGTTTACCGCGCCTGGGACAAAGTCGCTCTATCTCAAAAAGGTGGGGACCCCTTTGGCGTTCGATCCCGCCTCGACGATCAGCGTGCCTTACTTGAGTTTTTTTGCCGCCGGTGCGCAAAACATCCCGGTCCTGACCAACGGCTATGATTCGAATATCCGGGTCGCCAACACCAGCACCGCCGTCACCCAGCTTGGCGCGATTACGATCAACGCGGGCAAGAGTCTCCTCCTCGACGGCGATGGCAGCACCACCCGTATCCTGAGCTATTCCACCGGCGGCTTCGCCCTCACCGTGGGGGGGAACATCCAGGTCGGTGTCGGCGGCGACACCGGCAGCAAGACGTTCAATGCCACCAACAGTACCGTCACTGTCGGCGGCAATCTCGATATTCGAAGCGGCACCACGACCTTCACCAACACCAGCTCCACCGTGATCCTCAACGGTGCGGCGGCGCAGACCGTCTTGATGAGCGGGGAGAACTTCAACAATCTCACCATCACGAACGCCTCTGCCTCCGGGGTGCAGTTTCTTGACGGCTTCACCGCTGCCAACTTCACCGACACCACCGCGGGCTCCAAATTGACTTTTAAGAATGGCGCGACTTATGCCATCTCCGGGACCTTGAGCCTGACCGGCACCAGCGGCAACGAGATCACGCTGCTCAGTGATTTAGCCGGCACCCGCTTTACCTTGAATGTCACCGGCGGCAACCAAGCCGTGT
>JAHFRV010000040.1 GCA_023266095.1 Gammaproteobacteria bacterium
CTGCATGAAGACCGGTTCCTGTTGGTAGGGTGTGGGTTTGGCGATTTGCAGCCTACCATGGTTCCGGTCTCTTCTAACTTGTAATTCAACCCCTTGCGCTTAAGTAAGTGCCATTCGGCTTAAGCCCCTTTTTTATTGCCTGTTTTTTACAGTATTTTCACTGCTACAGCTTATTCTTCATAAACCGCCTTGATGCTGAGGCGCACGCGGCCCTGCTTGTCGATCTCCAGCACCTTGACCTTGACGATGTCACCCTCATTGAGCTTGTCGCTGACGTTCTGCACCCGCTCCTCGGAGATTTGGGAGATGTGCACCAGGCCGTCTTTGCCCGGCAAAATGCTGACGAAGGCGCCGAAGTCCATGATCTTGGCGACCCGGCCTTCGTAGATCTTGCCGACTTCCACGTCGGCGGTGATCTCTTCGATGCGGCGTTGCGCTTCGAGGCCGGCGGCCTTGTCCACCGAGGCGATTTTAATGGTGCCGTCGTCGGTGATATCGATCTCGGTGCCGGTCTCCTCGGTGAGGGCGCGAATGGTGGCGCCGCCCTTGCCGATTACGTCACGGATGCGCTCGGGATTGATCTTCATGGTGATGTAACGCGGCGCGTATTCGGACAACTCGCTGCGCGGGCTGCTCATGACCTTGGCCATCTCGCCCAGGATGTGGATGCGGCCTTCTTTGGCCTGATCCAGCGCGGCGGACATGATCTCGCGGGTGATACCGGTGATCTTGATGTCCATTTGCAACGCGGTCACACCCTTGTTGGTGCCGGCCACTTTGAAATCCATGTCGCCGAGGTGATCTTCATCACCGAGGATGTCGCTCAGTACCACGAAGCGCTCTTTCTCTTTGATCAAGCCCATGGCGATGCCGGCGACGGGCGCCTTCAAGGGCACGCCGGCGTCCATCATCGCCAGACTGGAACCGCACACCGAGGCCATGGAGCTGGAGCCGTTGGATTCGGTGATCTCCGACACCACCCGCACCGAATACGGATATTCGGTCATGTCGGGCATCACCGCTATCACGCCGCGCTTGGCCAAACGGCCGTGGCCGATCTCGCGGCGCTTGGGGCTGCCGACCATGCCGGTCTCGCCCACGCAGGAGGGCGGGAAGTTGTAGTGCAGCATGAAGGGTTCGCGGTATTCGCCTTCGATGGCGTCGATCATCTGCGCGTCGCGGGCCGTGCCCAAGGTGGCGACCACCAGGGCTTGGGTCTCGCCGCGGGTGAACAACGCGGAACCGTGGGTGCGCGGCAGGACGCCGACGCGGACGCTGATGGGACGGATCGAGCGGGTATCGCGGCCGTCGATGCGGCGCTCGCCGGCGATGATGCGGCCCCGCACCACTTCTTTTTCCAGACTGCCGAAGACATTGCGCACGTCTTCGGCGCCGAAGGCGGCTTGCTGGCCTTCGGGCGCGGTGGTCAGCTTGGCCGATACGTCTTGGCGGATGGCGGCGAGGCGGTCCTGGCGCGCCTGTTTCTCGGCGATGTTATAGGCATCGGCGATGGCGGCGGCGGCCAATTCACGCACGGCGTCCTTCACGTCGTTATGGGTTGCCACGGCCTGCCAATCCCAACGCGGCTTGCCGACGTCGGCGGCCATTTCCTTGATGGCGCGGATGGCGGTCTGCATTTGTTCATGGCCGAACATCACCGCGTCGAGCATCACCGCTTCGGGCAGCTCGCGCGCTTCAGACTCCACCATCAGCACGGCGTCTTCGGTGCCGGCGACCACCAGATCCAGTTGGGAGGTCTTGAGTTCGCTCAAGCGGGGATTCAGCAGAAATTTACCGTCGGCATAACCCACCCGCGCCGCACCGATGGGGGCCTCGAAGGGCAGGCCGGAGAGGGCCAGCGCCGCCGAGGCGCCCAACAGGGCCGGGATGTCGGCGTCGATGTCCTTGTCCATCGACACCACGGTGGCGATGACTTGTACTTCGTTGATGAAACCTTTGGGGAACAGCGGGCGCAGCGGGCGGTCGATGAGACGGGAGGTGAGGGTTTCCTTCTCCGACGGCCGACCCTCGCGCTTGAAGAAGCCGCCCGGGATCTTGCCCGCGGCGTAGGTGCGCTCCTGATAGTTCACGGTCAGCGGAAAAAAATCACGGCCTTCGACCGCCTCTTTTTTACCTACCGCGGTCACCATCACCACGGTGCCGCCCATACTGATCATCACCGCGCCGGTGGCTTGCCGCGCGATTTCGTTGGTCTCGATGGTGACGGTTTGATCGCCGTATTGGAAAGTTTTCGTATAAGGTTTCACGTGAGCATCCTTACAAACAGACGGGGACAATAAAGCGCGGCGACCCTTCAGAAGCGATAAAGGCCGAACATCCGTTCGGCCCCTGTTCGCGCGGCGCCACTACGCGGGCGGAAAAACTCATTTCAGCGACGCAGACCCAAACGGGATACCAAGCTGCGATAACGCTCGGTGTCGCTGCGCTTCAGGTAGTCCAGCAGGCTGCGGCGCTGGCTGACCATTCTCAACAAACCTTGGCGGGAATGGTGGTCTTTGGCGTGGTCTTTGAAATGACCGGACAATTGATCGATGCGCGCCGACAGGATAGCAACCTGTACTTCCGGTGAACCGGTATCGCTAGGGCCCCGCTGATAATCTTTGATGATCTGCTGGGTGGATTCAGTGCTCAGTGACATGAAATAACTCCAAGTGTCTTTAACGCTCTCATGAGAAGGCGCGTATTTTACCTAGTAAAGCCCGCTATATACAAGCAGATAAACGAGCCGGAAACCTGCTACTCCCGCCGCGTCGGGCGAGACTGACTTTATGATCCGCTCACCAGGCGTTTCGGGGCGACTCGGCCGTCTTCCAGCACACAGCCCACCCCCAGGAAGCGACGGTCGGCAGTGCGCAGCTTGACCCAACCGCTGGTAGGCGCCTTGGGCACGAATACCGGTTGACCCTGACGGAGAAAATAGGCCATGTCCTCCGACAGACAGACATCGGGCCATTTTTCCAAGGCGGTATCCATCGGCAGCAGAAAGCGCTCGAGAACCGCAAGGCCTTGCTCGGCCGCAGCCTGCAGGGTTTCCATGTCCACCATTTGGCTGGCTTGAAACGGACCCGCCGCGGTACGGCGCAGGGCGGACACATGGGCACCCACGCCCAAGGCTTCGCCGATATCCTCGGCCAGGGTGCGAATATACGTGCCCTTCGAGCAACTCACCGCCAAATCCAGCGCATCGCCGTCGCGGCGCAGCAGACGCAACGCATAAATCGTCACTTCGCGCGGCTGGCGTTCCACTTCGATACCCTGATGGGCCAATTTGTACAGGGGCTGGCCATTCTGCTTGATCGCGGAATGCATGGGCGGTATCTGCTGTATCGTGCCGGTGTAGCGCGGCAACACCGCGGCTATCGCGGCATCACTGACCTCACTGGCGTCGCGGCGGGAGATCACCTCGCCCTCGGCGTCGCCGGTGGTGGTCTTCTCCCCCAGCTTGACCGTGACTTGATAGTCCTTGTCCGCTTCCAGCAAAAAGGCCGAGACCTTGGTCGCCGAGCCGAAACACAGCGGCAACAAACCGCTGGCCAAGGGGTCGAGGCTGCCGGTGTGGCCGGCCTTGCGCGCTTGAAACAGGCGCTTGACGATCTGCAAGGCGCCGTTGGAGGTAATGCCGATGGGTTTGTCGAGCAGGACGATCCCATGCACGTCCCGAAGTTTGCGGCGGATCATTTAAGTTTGTTCCTCGCCGTCATCGTCTTTTTTCCGCTCGGCCTTTTGCTCGGCGGCCACCCGCTGCAGCAAGGCATCGATGCGCGAACCTTCATCCAAGGATTTGTCGTGGCTGAAGCGCAGTTCCGGCAGACTGCGCATCACCATGCGCTGGCCCAGCAGCTTGCGGAGAAAGCCCGCGGCCTTGTTCAACACTTTGAGTGTCTCCGCAACGTCCTGCGCGGGGTCCATCACAGTGATGAACACCTTGGCATGGGATAAGTCACGGGACAGTTCCACGGCGGAAATAGTCACGAAACCCACGCGCGGGTCACGAACTTCCTGCTGCACGATCAAGGCCAGCTCGCGCTGGATTTGTCCGCCCAGGCGCTGGGTGCGGCTGAATTCTTTTGCCATAGGTTTTTATACAACTCCGCGGCGAACGGCTGACCGTGCACGCGCTCTCGGGGCGCCCTCGGCGCACCCTTAGAGCTGGCGCGCGACTTCGATGCGTTCGAACACCTCGATCTGATCACCCGGCCGCACGTCGTTGTAGTCCTTGACGCCGATGCCGCATTCGGTGCCGGCCCGCACCTCATTCACGTCATCCTTGAAACGGCGCAAGGATTCCAGGTGGCCTTCGTAAATCACCACGTTCTCGCGCAATACGCGGATGGGATTGTTGCGCTTGACCGAGCCTTCCATCACCAGACAGCCGGCGATGGCGCCGAACTTCGGCGAGCGGAACACGTCGCGTACTTGAGCAAGACCGACGATCTGTTCTTTGATCTCCGGTGACAACATGCCCGACAGGGCCTTTTTCACGTCGTCGATGACATCGTAGATCACGCTGTAGTAACGCGGCTCCACACCTCGTTCCTCGGCGGCGCGGCGCGCGGACGCGTCGGCGCGCACGTTGAAACCGACGATCACCGCACTGGAGGCCGCCGCCAGGTTGATATCGGATTCGTTGATACCGCCCACGCCGCTGGCGATGACCTTGACCTGCACCTCGCTGGTGGAGAGCTTGGCCAAGGATTCGCGCAAGGCTTCCAAGGAACCCTGCACATCGGTCTTTATCACCATATTGAGAGTGCTGATCTCGCCTTGGCCCATCTGCGAGAACATGTCTTCCAGTTTCGCGCCGCGTTGACGGGCGAATTCGACGTCGCGGAATTTGCCTTGACGGAACAAGGCGATTTCGCGCGCCTTGCGCTCGTCGGTGAGCACCTGCGCACTGTCGCCGGCGTTGGGTGTGCCGGACAGACCGAGCACCACCACCGGCATCGACGGGCCGGCTGCGTCGACGGGGCGGCCGGTTTCATCGAACATGGCGCGCACCCGGCCGTATTCCTGACCGGTGAGCAAGATATCGCCTTTGCGGATGGTGCCGTTCTGCACCAAGATGGTCGCCATCGGGCCGCGGCCTTTATCCAAGGTGGATTCGATGACCACACCGGTACCCGGCGCATCCTTCACCGCGGTGAGCTCCATCACCTCGGCCTGGGTCAGAATCGAATCCAACAAGGCATCGACGCCTTCGCCGGTCTTGGCGGAGACGTGAACGAACATCGTGTCGCCGCCCCATTCTTCCGGCACCACTTCGTGTCCTACCAATTCCTGCTTGACTTTCTCCGGTTCCGCGCCGGGTTTATCGATCTTGTTGACCGCGACGATGATGGGCACACCGCCGGCCTTGGCGTGTTGCACGGCCTCCAAGGTCTGCCGCATCACGCCGTCGTCGGCGGCCACCACCAGCACCACGATGTCGGTGGCCTTGGCGCCGCGGGCACGCATGGCGGTGAAAGCTTCGTGGCCCGGCGTATCGAGGAACGTGATCATGCCTTTGCTGGTTTCGACGTGATAAGCGCCGATGTGCTGGGTGATGCCGCCCGCCTCACCGGCCGCCACCTTGGTGCGGCGAATATAGTCGAGCAGCGAGGTCTTGCCGTGATCGACGTGACCCATGATGGTGACCACCGGCGCACGGGTATCCCGCGTACCGGCGCCCTGTGATTCCAGCACCAGGGCATCTTCCAGCGCGCTTTCCTGCAAGGGTTTCGCGACGTGGCCCATCTCTTCCACTACCAGGGTCGCGGTTTCTTGATCGATCACTTGATTGATGGTGACCATGCTGCCCATGGTCATCATGAACTTGATGACCTCGGTGGCCTTGATCGACATCTTCTGCGCCAGCTCGGCCACCGTGATGGTCTCGGGTATGCTCACTTCGCGCACGATGGGCGCGGTGGGGCGTTCGAAACCGTGTTTACCGCTGACCGCCACACCGCCGCGGTCACGGCCATCCCGACCCTTCTTGCGCCGGCCGGCTTTTTCGGTAGTGAGATGCAATTCCTGGCGGCCGTATTTGCCAGCAGAGACATCATCGCGGCCGCGTTCCTTGCCGGGCCGGCGTTTGTCTTTCTTGTCCTTGGCAACTTCGGGAGCGGCCTTGGCGACCTCCGCAGGCGGAACCACTTCCGGCCTCCTGGACTTGGCGGCCGATTCCGCGGCACGACGCGCCTCTTCCTCGGCCGCGGCACGACGCGCCTCTTCCTCGGCCTGGCGCCGCGCTTCGGCGAGGCGCGCTTCTTCCGCGGCGCGCTGTTTGTCTTCTGCTTCGCGGCGCTGCGCCTCGGCGAGACGGGCCTGCTCTTCCTCTTCCTCGCGGGCCCGTTCCGCCAACTGGGTTTCCAGGCGGGCTACGTCATCGGCCATCGCCACGCTGCGTTTGACGTAGGTACGATGACGGCGCACTTCGACGTTCACCGTCTTGGCCTTGCCTTGCGGCCCGGACTGGCGGAGTTCACTGACGGTGCGGCGCTTCAAGGTAATCTTCTTCGGCTCCGCCACCCCGGGGAGTTCGGACGACAAACCATGGTTGCGGCGCAGATACTGCAGCAGATCAAGCTTCTCCTTGTCGGTAATCGTCTGTTCGGCGGAACGGATATTCGACCCGGCCTCTTCCAGCTGGACCAATAAACGGTCGACCGGGATTCCCACGACTTCTGCGAACTGTTTTACCGTAACTTCCGACATGCTAGCCTCTCGCTCCATTAACCCTGCTGATCAGCCTTGTTGTTCCGCGGCAAACCAGGGTTCCCGCGCCGTCATGATCAGCTCACTCGCGCGCTGTTCATCCATTCCTTCCACGTCCAGCAATTCATCGACGGACTGCTCCGCCAAATCCTCGCGGGTCAACACGCCGCGCTGCGCAAGCCGGAAAGCCAAACTGCGGTCCATGCCTTTAATTTCCAACAAATCAGCCGCCGGTTCCACCGCGCTTTCTTCCGTAACGATAGCGCGGGTCAGCAACACGTCGCGGGCACGGTTGCGCAATTCCTCGACGATGTTTTCGTCGAATTCCTCGATGGCCACCAGCTCCTGCATCGGGACATAGGCGATTTCCTCAATGCTGGAAAAGCCTTCCTGCACGAGAACATTGGCCACCTCTTCGTCCACATCGAGTTGTTCCATGAACGAGGTTTTGAGGGCGACGGTCTCGGACTCGCTCTTTTCCTCGGCCTGTGACTCGCTCATGACGTTGAGTTCCCAGCCGGTCAATTGGCTGGCGAGCCGCACGTTCTGACCGCCGCGGCCGATGGCCTGCGACAAACCTTCCTCCGCCACCGCCACATCCATGCTGTGGGTTTCTTCATCGACCACGATGGATTGCACTTCCGCCGGCGACATGGCGTTGATGACGAATTGGGCGGGGTTCTCGTTCCATAAAATGATGTCGATGCGCTCGCCGGCCAATTCATTGGACACCGCCTGCACCCGCGAACCGCGCATGCCGACACAGGCGCCGACCGGATCGATACGCGGATCGTTGGTCTTCACCGCGATCTTGGCGCGCGAACCGGGATCACGCGCGGCGCTGATGATCTCGATCACGCCTTCACCCGCCTCAGGCACTTCCAGTTTGAACAGCGCAATCACCAATTCCGGCGCGGTACGCGAAACGAATAGCTGCGGGCCGCGGGCTTCCGAACGCACCTCGCGCAGATAACCGCGCACCCGGTCGCCGTTACGGACGTTTTCGCGGGGAATCATGTCCTCGCGATTGATTATGCCCTCGGCATTGCCGCCGAGATCCATGATCACGCTGCCGCGCTCGACCCGCTTGACCACCCCGGTGACCAATTCACCGACGCGGCTCTTATAGGCGTCCACCACCTGGGCACGCTCGGCTTCACGCACCTTTTGCACAATGACCTGTTTGGCGGTTTGCGCCGCGATACGACCGAACGACACCGATTCCATGGGTTCTTCGATTAAGTCGCCCACTACGGCGTCGGCCTTTTTCTTGCGCGCGTCGCCGAGATGCAGCTGCCGTTCGGGATATTCGACCGGAGCGTCGTCCTCCAGCACTTCCCAGCGGCGGAAAGTCGAATAATCGCCGGTATTGCGATCAATACTCACCCGGGCATCAATTTCTTCTTCGTGACGTTTCTTGGTCGCCGTCGCCAGCGCCGCTTCAATGGCCTCGAAAATGATGCTCTCATTGACGCCTTTTTCGTTGGAAACGGCCTCTACCACTAAAAGAATTTCTTTGCTCATGCTACTCGCCCTTACTTGAGTTTGCGGCCATCCCTGCGCTGCACCTTGGCCACGGCTTCATCCGACATTTCCCGGTGACGAACCTTTAAAGTTCCGGCACCAAGCGCGCCTGTTCAATGTTGTCCAAGGGAATACGCAGTTCCTCGCCATCCCGGACTAACACCACGTCATTATTCTGCATACCCTGCAATAAACCGGTGAAATTACGCCGCCCCGCCAACGGCAGCGACAGCCGCAGTTTCACCTGATTCCCTGCGAAGCGACCGAAATGATCCGCCGTAAACAGCGGCCGGTCCAGCCCCGGTGAAGAGACTTCCAAAATATAGTGGCCGCTGATGGGCTCTTCCACCTCCAGCACGCCGCTCACCTGGTGGCTGACCTTTTCGCAGTCTTCCACCGACACGCCCTCCGGCGTATCGATATACACCCGCAACAAGGATCGCCGTCCCTGGGGAAGGTACTCCACCCCGACCAATTCGTAGCCGAGACCGCGCACCGCGGCCTCGATCGGCCGGCGCAACTTCTCGGATGCCTGTGCCACTCGCGCCTCCAAAAACAAAAAATGGGCCGTCGGCCCACTTCACATCACTACCCAAAATAACCACGGGCTTGCCAAACCTGATCACCCGTCGTCCTGCGGCCGCGTGGGCGCTGCTTCTCAATCCGGCCGTCGTCTCTCTTGCGGTAGCGCACTTAACAAAAAGCCCCGCTGAGCGGGGCTTTTTTATTATAAGGGCTGGTAGCGGGGGCAGGATTTGAACCTGCGACCTTCGGGTTATGAGCCCGACGAGCTGCCAGACTGCTCCACCCCGCAGCAGAGCGCGTATCTTAACAAACCCCTCCCCTCCCATCAAGCGAATGCGTGAGATATCTGGGATCTTGTGATAATAAAATCACGAAGGCCACTGCGTACTCCTGTTCATCGGCCAAACTCAAGTGACTCCCGCTGATACCCAAGGAAGACATCACCGCCAAGGTAAGGCCGGTGCAGATTAAAGCGGGCTTGCCCGCGGCATTATGCGTCACGCCTATGTCGGCGAGTTTGATCCCGTCGCGGAAACCGGTGCCCAACGCCTTAACCATGGCCTCCTTGGCTGCGAAACGTTTGGCGAGGAAATGGGCGGGGCGTTTGTCGACCTCGAACGCAACATGTTCGGAAGGGGCTAATATTTTGTCAGCGAAACGCTGGCCGTAACGCTCCCAATTGGCCTGCATGCGGGCGACCCGCACGATGTCGGTGCCGATACCGTATATCACTGACCGCGCGCCAAGCGCATCAGGCGCTTCATCTCGCGCACCGCCTCCTGCAAACCGGTGAACAGGGCACGGGCGATGATCGCATGACCGATGTTTAATTCCCGGATCGCCGGAATGGCCGCAATCGCGATGACATTATGATAATGCAGGCCGTGGCCGGCGTTTACCTGCAGTCCGGCCGCCGTTCCCTGCTGGACTGCGGCCACGATTTTCTCCAACTCGGCGCGACGCTCATCTGCATCAACGGCCTCGGCGTAATGACCGGTGTGAATCTCGATCACCGGCGCGCCGCAGCGTTGCGCCGCCTCCACTTGGGCCAGGTCTGCATCCACGAATAAAGACACCCGGCAACCGGCGGCGGCGAGGCGGTCACAAGCCTGACGGATCCGCGCTTCCTGCCCCACCACATCCAATCCACCTTCGGTAGTCAATTCCTCGCGCCGTTCGGGAACCAGGCAACACTCCTCGGGCCGCAGCCGTTCGGCGATAGCCAGCATTTCGTCGGTGACGGCCATCTCCAGGTTCATGGGGGTCTGCAATATCTCCTTCAGCAACACCACATCCCGTTCCTGGATGTGGCGGCGGTCTTCGCGGAGATGCAAAGTGATGGCGTCGGCGCCGGCCTGCTCGGCCTCGATGGCGGCCTGTATCGGATCGGGATAACGGGTGCCGCGCGCCTGGCGCAAAGTGGCGATATGGTCGATATTGACGCCCAATAGTATGGCGTGATTCGCATTCGACATGATTTTCTCGGTCCGATAGTTAAGTCAATGGGGCTCGCGTTGGGGGTGACGGGTAAACAAGCGACGACTGGCCAAGGGCCGCTCCCCCAATTGCGCGGACAACACAAAGCGCATCAAGCGCTTGGCCTCCCGCAAACTGCCGGCATCCGCCAGTTCTTCCCGCGCCAAAGCCAGTAGGCTGGCGCCACGGATCAATAAGGTGTCCGCCGTAACCGCGGCCTCGTCGGGCCACCGCACCGGCCCCTCGCCCAAATGATACGCATAAATCCGTCCGGCTTCGACCGGTAGACCGGTGTCCGCCTCATGGTCCAGCACCAGTCCATACCCCAGCTCGGCCATCAGCTGCTTCTCGAAAATCCGCAACACCGGTTCGAGCGCGACGCCGGCTTGGTCTGGCGTCGCATCCACCAGCGCGGCGAGGGCGGTCTCGTAATTGGCATAGAGTTGAGGATGAGGATCGAACCGATGCAGCAGCCGCACCAGTAATTCATTCAAATACAGTCCGCTCAGCAAGGCCGGACCGGTCAGCCAATGCGCCGCGACGCTCTCCACGGCGTTGAGATTCGCCAGCTCGCCGCTGCCCGACCATGACACCAATAAAGGATTAAAAGATTGCAGCACGGCCTGCGAGCGAGATTTGGCTTGCCGCGCGCCGCGCGCGACCAGGCCGACCCGGCCGAATTCGGGCGTGAATACATCCAGCAGCAGACTGCTGTCGCGATAGGGGCGGCGGTGCAAGACATAGCCGGGTTGCAGCAGAACCCGGGCGCGCTGGCTCATGGCGGTAAGCTTTCCGTTCCCCGGCGGGAAGAGAGCCGGAGTTAGAGTTCCCGATCATCATAACCCAGCTTGCGCAATAGCCGCTCATCTTCCGACCACCCCTCTTTCACCCGCACCCAGGTTTCCAGAAAGACCTTGGCGTCGAAAATCTTTTCCATGTCCTCACGGGCATGTTGGCCGATCTCTTTCAACATGGACCCGCCCTTGCCGATGACGATGGCCTTTTGACTGTCCTTCTCCACCCAGATCACGGCGTGAATGCGGAACAAGCCGCCCTCCACCGCGAATTTTTCGATCTCGACGGTGATGGCGTAAGGCAACTCCTCGCCCAAACGCCGCATGAGTTTTTCACGAATCAATTCCGCCGCGATGAAACGCTGACTGCGGTCGGTAACCTGGTCTTCGGGAAACAGCGCCTCGCCTTCCGGCAGACGCGACAGCACCTCGGCCTCCAAGCGATCCACATTATCCCCTTTACGCGCGGACAGCGGCACGATGGCGGCGAAATTGAATTTCTCGGCCAGGGTTTTGATGTAGGGCAGCAAGGCCTCCTTGTCCGCCAGCATGTCCACTTTATTCACCGCGACGATGACCGGCGCCTCTTGCGCGGCGAGACCTTGCAAGATGCTCTCGTCCTCATCGGTCCAGCGTGTGGCATCCACCACCAGCACCACCACATTCACTTCCGCCACGGTGGAACGCGCCGCCTTATTCATGTAACGGTTGATGGCGCGTTTGCCACCGCGATGGATGCCGGGCGTATCCACGTAGATCGCCTGCCCCGTCGCCTCGGTCTTGATGCCGAGGATCTTGTGGCGGGTGGTCTGCGGCCGCGGCGAGGTGATGGCGATCTTCTGGCCGAGGATGCGGTTGAGCAAGGTGGATTTGCCCACATTGGGACGGCCGATGATGGCGGCGTAGCCGCAGTGGAACGGTGTAGGATTTTCTGACATAAAGGTGATGCTCTATTAATTTCACCGCGGTGTAGCGCCGCGGCAACGTATCTACAAAGTATTACTGACCCATCACATTAAATCGCCAAAGGTTACTTTCTTACTTCAACAAAGGATTTTCTTGGCGACCTTGGCGCCTTGGCGGTAAATGAGATTTTTCGGGCTTTACTAAATTATTGACCGGTCAAAGCAACCAAGGCCGCTTGGGCCGCCGCTTGCTCCGCTTTGCGGCGGCTGTCGCCTACCCCCTCGGTGGAGAGCATGGGTTCGGCAAGTATACAGGCCACCTTGAAGACCTGGGCATGGGCATCGCCTTCGGCGCTCAACACCTGGTATTCCGGCAGCGGCCGGCCGCGCGACTGCAAATATTCCTGCAAACAGGTCTTGGGATCTTTCAAACCCTGCTCTAAGGACAACCCCGCCAGCACATCTTGGTATACCGCGAACACCATCTTCTGCGCGGCGGCGAAACCCCCATCCAAATAGACCGCGCCGATCACCGCTTCCATGGCACCGGCCAGAATCGATTCACGGCGGAAACCGCCGCTTTTCTGCTCGCCCGGACCCAGGCGCAAATAATCGCCCAATTGATATTGGCGCGCCAACTCCGCCAAGGTGACACCGCGCACCAAGTGGGCGCGCAAGCGGCTCAGCTCGCCTTCGCTGGCGCCGGGAAAACGTTCGAACAAATGATGGGCGATGATGAAGTTGAGCACCCCATCACCGAGAAATTCCAAACGCTCGTTATTATTTTTGCCGACGCTGCGATGGGTGAGTGCGCTCTCCAACAAACCGCGTTGCGAGAAATCATACTGGAAGATCTTTTGCAGACGGGTCAGGCTATCGATCAAGGTACCACCAATTCCATGCGATGGTCGTTGAACTTGGCGATGATATCCAGATTCATGAATAAAGGCACCCGCGCCTCGTAATTGACCGTGACCACCAGCTTGCCCTTGTCGCGGCTTATTTTAATGTGTTCATTACTGACATGATCGACGTCATTGATATCGAATCGGCTGAGCAGACGTTTTTCGATCTCGTCTGGCGGCAACTTGGCGGTTTCCTGATCTTCCTGCATCGACTTTAAAACCGACTGGACCTTGAAACTCTCCAAGTACAGAGGAACAATCCTCACCAGCACCACGGCTAACAAAGCGAAGATGATGAGTATGAGTAATATACCTATATAGGTCATTCCGGACTGCCGGTCTTTTTTAATAAACGTGTTCATCGGTCTTCTCCACCGTCGCGCATGATTAATGAATACTGTTCCCGATCCGATCCCACGTTACGCCATTCGACCAATTCATCCAAATCATGAAGGCCTTGCCGACCAGATTCTTGTCGGGCACGAAGCCCCAGGCCCGGCTGTCGTTACTGTTGTCGCGGTTATCGCCCATCACGAAATAACTACCTTCAGGTACCTGCCATTCACCGGCGTCGAGTCGTCCGTAATAATCGGGGTGCACCACCATTTGGTGCTGGACGCCATCCACCGTTTCCAATTGCAGCCTGACCGGCAAGGGTATGCCGGTACTGACCTCGGTGTAAGGGCCCACAGACTGTTGCGGCACCGGCTGACCATTAATTAAGAGCATTTTATTATGATAGCTGATGCGGTCCCCCGGCAGGCCTATCACCCGCTTTATATAATCAGTAGACGGATCCTCCGGAAAACGGAACACCATCACATCGCCGCGCCGTGGGGCGCCGATCTCGATGATCTTCATGTTCACCACCGGCAGGCGGATACCGTAGGCGAATTTGTTCACCAAAATGAAGTCGCCGGCCCAGAGGGTAGGGATCATCGAACCGGATGGAATGCGGAAAGGCTCGATCAGAAAAGAACGCAACAACAACACGACCAGAATGACCGGAAAGAACGAGCGGGCATATTCCACCAGCACGGGTTCTTTGCCAATACGCTGCTGGTCCTCCTCTTTGAGTCGACCTCCCGCCGCAGCGGATGCCGCCGCCAAGGCCTCGCGCCGCCGTGGCGCCCACAGCCGCGCATCCAAGGCCCAGATCACGCCGCACACCGCCAGCGCGATCACCATCATCGTCGCGAAATCCATTATTTTTTTCCTACCTGTAATATAGCCATAAACGCCTCTTGGGGAATCTCGACCGAGCCGACTTGCTTCATGCGTTTTTTACCCGCCTTTTGTTTTTCCAGTAGCTTGCGTTTGCGGCTGGCGTCGCCGCCGTAGCACTTGGCCGTGACGTTTTTGCGCAAAGCCTTGACCGTCTCGCGGGCGATGATCTTGGCGCCGATCGAGGCCTGGATCGCCACGTCGTACATCTGGCGCGGGATGACCTCCTTGAGTTTTTCGGTCAATTCCCGGCCGCGCTGGAAGCTGTTGGAACGGTGCACGATCACCGACAAGGCATCGACCCGCTCGTTGTTGATCATCACTTCGAGCTTGACCAGATCGGCCGGCTCGAAGCGTTCGAAGGCGTAGTCCATGGAGGCGAAGCCGCGGCTGACCGATTTGAGCCGGTCAAAGAAATCCATCACCACCTCGGCCATCGGCATTTCATAAGTGAGGGCGACGTGATTGCCGTGGAACTGCATCTTCTTCTGTGCGCCGCGGCGTTCTTCGCAGAGGCCGATCACCGCGCCCAAATGGGCTTGCGGCACTAGGATATGGGTGCTGATGATCGGCTCGCGCATCTCGGCGATCTCACCGGTGGGCGGCAGCTTGGCCGGGTTGTCGACGTGCAGCACATCGCCCTGCCGGGTGAGCACTTCGTAGATCACGGTCGGTGCGGTGATGATGAGGTCGAGGTCATATTCCCGTTCGAGGCGTTCCTGGACGATCTCCATATGCAACATGCCGAGAAAACCGCAGCGGAAACCGAAACCCAGCGCCTGCGAGGATTCAGGTTCGTAAAACAGCGATGAATCATTGAGTCGGAGTTTGGCGAGGGCCTCGCGCAATTCCTCGTACTGTTCGGCCGTCACGGGAAACAAGCCGGCGAAGACCTGCGGCTGGACCTTTTTAAAGCCGCCCAAGGGCACGGCGGCGGGTCGCTGAGTGTGGGTGAGGGTATCGCCCACCGGCGCACCGTCCACCTCTTTGATACCGGCGATGACGTAACCCACCTCGCCCGCCTTCAGCGAAGGCTGGTCTTTCTGCTTGGGGGTGAAGATGCCTACCCGGTCCACTTGATGATGCCGGCCGGTGGACATCACCGTAATCCGGTCCTTGGCCGACAGGGTGCCCTGCATCACCCGCACCAAGGACACCACGCCGAGATAATTATCGAACCACGAGTCGATGATCAGCGCCTGCAAGGGCGCGTCGTCGTCGCCGGTGGGCGGCGGGATGCGTCTGACCAATTCATCCAACAGCTCGCGCACACCCAGGCCGGTTTTGGCACTCACTGACACCGCGTCCTCCGCTTCGATGCCGATGATTTCTTCGATCTCACCGATCACCCGTAGCGGGTCGGAAGTGGGCAAATCGATCTTGTTCAACACCGGCACGACTTCGAGCCCCTGTTCGAGGGCGGTGTAGCAATTGGCGACGGTCTGGGCCTCGACACCCTGGGTGGCGTCCACCACCAGCAACGCACCCTCACAGGCAGCCAGCGACCGCGACACCTCATAAGAGAAATCGACGTGGCCGGGCGTATCGATGAAATTCAACAGATAGCTTTGGCCGTCTTGCGCCTTGAACTGCAAGGAAACGCATTGCGCCTTAATGGTGATACCGCGTTCCCGTTCCAAATCCATGGAGTCCAGCACTTGGCTATCCATCTCGCGATCGGTCAACCCGCCGCAGAGCTGGATGAACCGGTCGGCCAGGGTGGACTTGCCGTGATCGATATGGGCAATGATGGAAAAATTACGAATGTGCTTCATAGCTTAGAAACCGGAAAAATCCGGATACCCTTCCGCCCAAAGGCGGCAAGTGTACCGGATTTTTCCGGCTCCCAGAATCTCCGAGAGAAATAAGTGACTAGCGGCGGGGCGTCAATCACCTTTTTCGGTGAGCTTGAGCGCGAGGAACAACGGACTATTCCCGCGCCGCACCAGCATGGGCACGGGCTTGCCCACCGGCAAATCCTTCACCAGCTGCGCGAAGTGAGAGACGTTTTTAACGTCGACATTGTTGATCATCAAAATGATATCGCCGCGCCGCACCCCCGCCGTCCGCGCCGGGCCCGTCTTGACGTCCTCGACGAAGATCCCGGATTTTTTAACTTCCAGGCTTTGTTTCTGTTCCTCGGTCAAATCGGTCACCAGCGTGCCGATGCGATCATTGGCCTTTTTACCCTGCGGGGTCTCTTCCGCAAGCTTGATATCGTCATCAGGCGGCAGCTCGGCAATTCTGACTTTGAGAGTCCGGGTCTTGCCATCGCGCAGCAGTTTCACCGTGACGTCGTCCCCCACATGAGTGCGTCCGACGATATGCGGCAGGGAGGACGAATCGCTGATGGAGCGGTTATTGAACTCCAACACGACGTCCCCGACCTGGATACCGGCCTTCTGCGCCGGACTGTTCGGTAACACTTGCGCCACCAGCGCCCCACCCGGACGGTCCATGCCGAAAGATTCGGCCAGCTCGCGGGTCACATCTTGGATCAATATCCCCAGCCAGCCGCGACTGACGCTGCCCTTGGTCTTGAGCTGATCCACCACATCCATGGCGAGATCAATGGGAATGGCGAACGAGAGGCCCATGAATCCGCCGGTGCGACTATAGATTTGGGCGTTGACACCCACCACCTCGCCGTCGAGATTGAACAGCGGTCCACCGGAATTACCGGGGTTGATCGCCACATCGGTTTGAATGAAAGGCACGTAATTTTCGTTGGGCAGACTGCGACCCACCGCGCTGACGATGCCGGCGGTCACGGTGTGATCGAAATCGAACGGGGAACCGATGGCCAGCACCCATTCGCCCACCTTGATATCGGCGGATTTGCCGACCCGCACCACCGGCAAGTTCTTCGCATCGATCTTTAACAAGGCCACATCACTGCGCGGATCGCTGCCCACCAGCTCGGCGACATATTCCTGGCGCGTGCTCAGCCGCACCACGATTTCCTTGGCGTCCTTGATGACGTGATTATTGGTCAGAATATAACCGTCCGGTGAGATGACAAAACCCGACCCCAAGGACTGGGTATCAAAATCTTCCATTCCCCCGCCGCCTTCGCCACGATCACCGAAGAAGCGCCGAAAAAAATCATCGAAGGGCGTGCCTTCCGGCATCTGCGGCATTTCGCCATGTGGAGAACCCGGGCGGACCTGCTTGACGCTCTGGGTGGTACTGATGTTCACCACAGCCGGGCTGGCTTTTTCGACGATACCGGTGAATTCCGGCAAACCGGCCTGGGCTTGCGCGAGTTCGACCGAACCGGCCGTCATCAAAAATATCCCGCACAACATGCCGACCACTACGCGACTCTGCTTCCATTTCAACATAGGACCATGCTTCCCCTGTTCAATCGGATAACCACGGAAAAACCGTCATCACTACCCCGACGCTCTTCCACTCTTGCCCGGCGCACTCTTCGCCTTGCGTAAAATAACCGTCTCGCGGCACGCCAATGGCTCACCGGCCGCTTTGAATCTGAAAGGCAATGGATTTACCTATCATTTGCACGGTGGCGATCGGCACTTCACCGACCACGGTTAACTGCCGATTATTGTGCACCGCACCGAACGCGCTCACCGCACCCATGTGCGAAACCCCTTCAAAGGGCTCTTCCTTGCCGACCGGCTCGACGAACACCGACACCGTGGCCATACCGTCGGATAACACGCCATGTTCGACTACCACCCCGGGATCACTACGATGCACATAGCGCTCGGCAAGGACGAAACCGCTCGGCGCCTGACCGATGCTCCAGGAAAGATTGGCATTGGTTTGCGCCTGCGTCTGGGGAGCTGATTTCATGTCCTTGCGCATCTCTTCGGTGACCACCACCGACGCCGCCATGGCGGGCGACACTTTATGCACGAGATTGAGCGAGGTGAACATCACTTGCTCGACGGCATTGCCTGTCTCGTCTACCAGATCCGACTGTAAAAGCAGGCCGGTGTCTTCGTCCACCCAGATGCGGTAACCGTAACGAAAGGTGTCGCGCGGTTCGATCACCACCATCCGCGCCGAACGTCCGGCGATACGATCCGAGTCACTCAATGAAAAACGGTAGTATTTTTCCAGCTTGGCGACATTATCGAGAAATTTCGGAGAAAAATGTTTGCCCAGCCCGGACCGGTTAAGCGTGACCTGCTGCTCTGGCAAGATACACACCACGCCGTCACTGTCGCGGATGATCTCGCGGAAACGACCGTTCAAAGCGACCAGGCGCTCGCGTTCGTTCTTACCGTCCGCAACATGAATGATGCGCATCGCCACCAATTGATCATCACGCCGATAAACGAAGGTGCCTTCATAACTGTGGTTAACGGAAGCCGAGACGACGCGATTGAGCCAGCCTTTGGCATCCAGCTCGGGACCGGCGGCATGTGCCGCGCCGACCAGCATCGACAACAACAAGGGCAACCAAGATCGGCCAAACACCGGGGACAGCGAACTATCGATGACTCGTCGCACCCTCACTACGATACCGCCTTTATGGTTTTCAACCGTCTTTCGAAACGGGCACGCATACCCAGCCACATTCAATCCTGGACCGGCCATTCCCGCCACCCACTCCGTCTTATCCATGTTTCACCGTGTTCAGGGTACATCCGCACCAAAAATAGGAGCGTCCTCGGGACGCTGGTACCCTACGATACGCACTTGCGGCATGACGCCGCGCTGCATACCCGCCACCGCCGAATATTGGCCATGACTCAATAAATAGTCGTTCAATTTAGACGCCACCGCTGGCTCGCGCACATCCCACTCCCGTCCCCGCACCTTGCCAACCGGGTGGGGTGCTTGCGCAACAACCGGTGTGGCAACCAGCGGTGCCGTAGACGCGAGCTGGGGCGAAGCCGTCACCGCGGGTTGTTGGGCATCCATCCCGCCAAAACCCAGATAAGCAACCGCGGCCACCGAAGCAGCCAAAGCGAAACCGATGGCGGGATTGGCAAAGGAGTTGGGCGACGAGCGGGGTAAGGCGCGAGGCGACGGTACGCAAATCATGGGGGGTTCGGAATCAAGAATCTGGGAGACCCGAGCGGCAAAATCGGCGGAGACTTTGTCGGGGAGCTTGTTCTTCAGTACGTCGCTGATCAAATGATAATGGCCCCAACACGACCCGGCTTGTGGATCATTGCGCAGACTATCCATTACACGTTTGCATTCTTCCTCGGATAACTCACCGTCTACCAACGCCGAAACTTGCTCATCGAGATGGTCTGCCATGCGTCTTCCCCCACTCTTTAATAAGTATCTAAATCTAACGGTTCAGGATAACAAAGGCTTGAGCCTACTTTGGATCGCCTCGCGCGCCCGGAAAATCCGCGATCTCACCGTACCGATCGGACAGGCCATTGCTTCGGCGATTTCCTCGTAACTCAAACCCTCCAGTTCCCGCAAGGTAATGGCGGTGCGTAAATCCTCGGGCAATTGTTCTATCGCTTCGAACACTGTCCTTTCGATCTCATCCTTCAAAAGCAAGCGTTCCGGGGTGGCGTTATCCCGCAAATCGGAGGCCGACTCGAATTGCTCCGCGTCCTGAATATCGATATCGATATCAGTCGGTCGCCGGCCTTGAGCAACTAAATAATTTTTGGCTGTATTAATTGCGATGCGGTACAACCAGGTATAAAAAGCGCTGTCACCTCGAAACTTGGGAAGCGCGCGATACGCTTTAATGAAGGTATCTTGCGCCACATCCCACACCTCGGACTGATCACGAATATAACGCGAGATGAGTTTGACAATCTTGTGCTGATATTTAGCTACCAGAATGTCAAATGCCTTTTTATCACCTCGCTGAACGCGCTCAACAAGAAGTTGGTCAACGTTTTGCTCGCCCATTCGGGCCTTCCCCTTCGTGCTGAGGAGTAAATCCCTTTACTCATTCCCCTAGACAGTGCCGGTTTACATTAGTTCGCTGGACGCAGCGGGTTTCGAAGGCTATGCTCCCGATCCCATAGGCTAATGTTCGGCCTCACACAATAATGTGCCCATTATGACTTTAAAATCCCCCTGAGCCAACACGCTTTTTTATGGAACATGCGTACTTTGACGTATTACTGATCGGCGGCGGCGCCGCCGGGCTAAGCCTCGCCCTGCGGCTGGCGCCTTCTGCGCGTATCGCGCTGGTCACCAAAGGCCCTTTGCCGGAGGGCGCAACCTTGTACGCGCAAGGCGGCATCTCCGCGGTATGGGATCAAGACGATTCGGTCGCCTCGCACATCGCCGACACCCTCAACACCGGCGCGGGTTTGTGCGATGAAACAGTGGTGCGGTTTACGGTGGAACACGGCCATGACGCCATCCAATGGCTGATAGACCAGGGTGTACCCTTCACCCAAGAAACCCGCCCCGACGGCACACTGGACTATCACCTCACCCGCGAAGGCGGCCACAGTCATCGCCGCGTATTACACGCCGCCGACGCCACCGGCCGCGCCATTGAGATGACCCTGGAACAGCAGGCGCGCCGCCATCCCAATATCACACTGTACGAGCATCACATCGCCATCGACCTCATCACCGGCAAGAAACTCGGCCTGCCGGACAATCGCTGTCACGGCGCCTATTTATTCGATCGCACCCAGAATCATGTAAAGGCGTTACGGGGGAAGTTCGTGGTGCTCGCTACCGGCGGGGCGGGCAAAGTCTATCTCTACTCCAGCAACCCGGACGTTTCCACCGGCGATGGCATCGCCATGGCCTGGCGCGCCGGTTGCCGGGTCGCCAATTTAGAATTCATCCAATTTCATCCCACCTGCTTGTATCACCCCAAGGCCAAGTCCTTCCTCATCACCGAGGCCATCCGCGGCGAGGGCGGCCGCCTGTTGCTGCCGGACGGCAGCCCATTTTTAGAGAAGTTCGATCCGCGCGCCGAGCTGGCCCCACGCGACATCGTCGCCCGCGCCATCGACTATGAAATGAAGCGGCTGGGCGCCGAATACGTCTACCTGGATATCAGCCACAAACCGGCGAATTTTATCAAAAGCCATTTCCCCGCCATCCACGCCCGCTGCTTGGAATTCGGTTTCGACATCACCAAGGAACCCATCCCGGTGGTACCCGCCGCCCATTACACTTGCGGCGGAGTGATGACCGATCTGCACGGCCGCACCGATCTCGCCGGCTTGTACGCAGTGGGCGAGACCGCCCACACCGGCCTGCACGGCGCCAATCGCATGGCCAGCAATTCGCTGCTGGAATGCCTGGTGTTTGGCCAGGCCGCGGCCGACGACATCCACGCCAAATTGGCCGCGACACCGCACCCGCCGCCCGTACCTGAGTGGGACGAGAGCCGGGTCACCGATTCCGATGAAGAAGTGGTGGTAGCGCACAACTGGGACGAGCTGCGCCGTTTCATGTGGGACTACGTCGGCATCGTCCGCACCGACAAGCGCCTGCAACGGGCCAAACACCGCGCGGATTTATTGCGGCAAGAGATCGCCGAATACTACGGCAACTTCCGCGTCACCAACGACCTCATCGAGCTGCGCAATCTCGCCCTGGTAGCGGAACTCATCATCCGCTGCGCGACGCTGCGCAAAGAAAGCCGCGGCCTGCATTACACCCTGGACTATCCCGAGCCGGATACCAGCCGGCCGCCGCGCTACACCATACTCACGCCGCCTGCATTCGCGGGACGGAATGAATCGGCCACAAACTCACCGAATCCATTTTAAAACGTCGCATCGGCATTACCGCGATTTCCAGTTCGCTTGCCGATTCGGCGTTTAACTTATCGTACTCGCTTATTCAGCGCAGCGAGGCGGCATTTAAATCCGTGATTACACCACCTCGGCCTGCAAACGCAAAGCCACCCGCAAACGGCGATGCAGTTCAGCATCCACGCCGTCGGCGGGCAGCAACACCGCGTAACGTCCGCCAGCGTCGGCCACAAAACGCAAGATCACTAAAGCGGGGTGGACATAACTGGCGCGGCGCAAACGCGCCGTGCATACCTTGCCATTCACGTAGCTGAGTTCCCAATCGCCGTCCGACTTCCATAACAAACCCTGTATCGCGTCAGGCGCGGATGGCGTCACATGCCGGCGCCAGATGAATAGGCCTTGCATCAGTACCGCGATCGCCAATATCAGCTTCGCCCACCACGGCCAAGCCAGCGGCGGCAATACCGCCACCGCGAGCAGATGCACGCCGCCGACGGTCCAGGCCAAGGTCGGGGAAAAGCGCCGCTCAAGCCGGAGGGGCAGCGCGTAAACGGATGACGACATGGGCGAGCGCGGGATCGGCGGGCAACATACGGCCCATGGCGTATTCGAGGAGCAATTGATCGGGATAGGTCAACAGCAACTCGAAGGACTGTTGTTCCGCCGTCGTCAGAGCGTCATAGTGCTCGTCGAGAAAACCCTGCAGCAGCAGGTCCAGCTCCAACATGCCGCGCCGGCATTGCCACGCCAGACGCGCACGCCGAGGATCGGGGGAAATAGCGGCGGTCTCGCTCATATCATGTGTTTGAGCATCAGCTCTTTGATTTCGCCGATGGCCTTGGTGGGATTGAGTCCCTTGGGACAAACCTCGACGCAATTCATGATGGTGTGGCAACGGAACAAACGATAGGGCCCTTCCAGATCGCTCAAGCGCTCGGCGGTGGCCTGGTCGCGGCTGTCGGCTAAAAAGCGGTAAGCCTGCAACAACGCGGCCGGGCCGCGGAATTTATCCGGATTCCACCAGAACGACGGGCAGGCGGTGGAACAACAGGCGCAGAGAATACATTCATACAAGCCGTCCAGTTTGTCGCGTTCGGCCGGACTTTGTCGGTACTCCACTTCGGTCTCGGGCTCGTGCACCGTCAGCCAGGGTTTGACCGAACGGTACTGGTGATAGAACTGACTCAAATCCACCACCAGATCGCGGATCACCGGCATGCCGGGCAGCGGCCGGATCTCCACCGGCTCTTTCAAACCCGCCAGCGGCGTGATGCAGGCCAGACCATTGCGGCCATTGATGTTCATGCCGTCGGAGCCGCACACGCCTTCGCCGCAGGAATGGCGGAAACTCAAGGTCTCGTCTGCCTGCTTGAGCAGGAGCAGCCCCTCGAGCAGCATCATGCCGGGCACGACCTCGAGCTCAAAGGACTGCATGCGTGGCTCGCGATCGGTCTCGGGGTTGTAACGATAGATCGAAAAACGCATGTCTATCTCCGTGCTGATGTCGTCAATACACCCGCGGCTTGGGCGGGAACGGTTCCACGGTTAGCGGCTGCAGGCGCACCGGTTTGTAGGCTAGCCGGCCGCCTTCCTTGAAATACAGTGAGTGCTTCAACCAATTCACGTCGTCGCGCGCCGGATAATCGATGCGCGAATGGGCGCCGCGACTTTCGTGACGTGCCAGTGCCGCGCTCACGGTGGCCAAACCGGCGTCCACCAGGTTCTCCAGTTCGAAGGCCTCGATGCGCGCGGTATTGAATATCTTGCTGTGATCCTGCAAACGGGCGTCCGGCAAGCGCCGCTCGATTTGCCGGACTTTTTCCAAACCCTCGCGCAACACGTCCTCGGTGCGGAACACCCCGCAGTAGTGTTCCATGGCGCGCTGTAAATCATTGCGTAATTGCGCCACCGATTCACCGTCGCCCTTCAACTCCCAACGCGCCAGACGCGCCAGCGCCCGCTCGACCGCCGTCTCGTTCACCGGCCGGTGATAACGGTGATCGCCCAGATATTCGATGATGCGGTTACCCGCCGCGCGGCCGAATACCACGATATCCAACAGTGAATTGCCGCCCAGGCGGTTGGCGCCGTGCACTGAAACACAAGCACACTCACCCACCGCGTACAGCCCCGGCACCGCATCCTCGGCGCCGTTCACACCCGTCACCACTTCGCCGTAACGGTTGGTGGGAATGCCGCCCATGGTGTAGTGGGCGGTGGGAAAAACCGGTATGGCCTGCTTTGAGGGATCGATGTGTAAAAAAGTCTTCACCATGTCGCGGATGCCGGGCAGGCGCTTGTTGATCACCTCTTCACCGAGGTGATCGACCTTGAGCAAGATATAATCGCCTTCCGGTCCGCAGCCGCGGCCTTCGCGCACTTCGGTGGCGATGGCGCGGCTCACCACGTCGCGGCTAGCGAGATCCTTGGCATGCGGCGCGTAACGTTCCATGAAACGCTCGCCGTCTTTATTGAGCAGATAACCGCCCTCGCCGCGCACGGCTTCGCTGATCAGCATGCCCTTGCCGGCGATGCCGGTGGGATGGAACTGAAAGAACTCCATATCCTCGAGCGGAAACCCGGCACGCAATACCATGCCCATGCCGTCGCCGGTGTTGATACGCGCATTGGTGTTGTTGCGGAACAAGCGACCCACTCCGCCGGTCGCTATCAAGGTGGTCTTGGCCTCGATCACCAGCGGCTCACCAGTCTCGATCTCCAGCACCACCGCGCCGAGGATGTATCCTTCGTCGTCCTTGATGAGATCGATGGCGTAATACTCGTCGAAGAAATGAGTCTTGGCGCGGATGTTCTGTTGATACAGCGAATGCAGAATCGCGTGGCCGGTGCGGTCGGCCGCCGCGCAGGTGCGCGCCGCCTGTTCACCGCCGAAGTTCTGGCTCTGCCCGCCGAAGGCGCGCTGATATATCTTGCCGTTGTCGAGCCGCGAAAACGGCACACCCGCGTGTTCCAACTCCACCACCAGCCGCGAGGCGGCGCGGCACATGTATTCGATGGCGTCCTGGTCGCCGAGATAATCACTGCCCTTCACCGTGTCGTACATATGCCAGTGCCAGTTGTCCGGCCCGACATTGCCCAGCGCGGCATTGATGCCGCCCTGCGCCGCCACGGTATGCGAACGGGTGGGAAACACTTTCGACACCACTGCGACGGTGGCCTCGGCCTGCGACAATTGCAGCGCGGCGCGTAAACCGCCGCCGCCCGCGCCGATCACCAGGGTATCGAAGCGCCGCCGCGGCACCGCGCTCTTGATTTCCATCACCAGGTTCCCGTTATCACTTGCAACACCCATATCCCCATGGCCACCAGCCCGCCGGCCACCAACGCCAGTAACGCGAAACGCAGGGCATAGGCGTGGACGTAATCCATCACCACATCGCGCACCCCCACCCAGGCGTGGACCAACAACATGCCGAAAAACAGCAAGGTCGCCACGCTCACCGCCGGGACGGCGACCAAGGCTCTCCATTGCGGATAATTTTGCGGAGGCCAAACGCTCAGACAAAAAATCGCGCCGGCCAGATACACGGCCATGTAGACGGCGCTCAAACGCTGAATCAGCCAAGCCTTCAGACCATGAGAGCGTGAGATCACGAGAACAGCATGCCTCCCAGCACCACCAACGCGATCCCGCTAGCGATGTTGACCAGCCAGGCGCTGCGCCGCGAAGAATCGCGGTCCACGCCCACGCCGAGATCGATGAGCAGAAAACGCAGGCCGGCCAACACATGATGGGCCAAGGCCCACAACACCAGCCAAGCCAGCAGCTTCATCGCCACGCCGTCGAACAAGACCTGCACTTGCGCATAGCCGTCCTCATCACGCAGCGACAGGCTTAGGGTCAGAATCACCAAAGGAATAGCGAGAAACAGCAGCAGTCCGGATACACGGTGGGCAATAGACACCAGCGCGTTGACGGGCATGTGAATACGCGTCAGATCCAGAAATACCGGTCGGTCGTTTTTGTTAGGCATACAAATTGTGGTATAGCCTTCTCCTGCCGTTGATCTAGTATTATGCTCCTCGTAACCGATTGCAATGGTCAGGATGAATTTTATTATGAGCGAAACACCGAGCTACGCTATGCCGCCGGAATGGCGCGCCTTCATGACCACGATGGGCGCGCTGATCAGCGCGGACCGTGTTCAGCACTTCGGCAACCCGGTGCAGGAAATCCAAATCGCGGCTTCAGGTGAAATCATTGCCGACCTCTCCCACTTTACGCTGGTCTCCGCGCAGGGTAATGACGCGGAAAAGTTTTTGCAGGGCCAGTTCACCAATGATATCCGCGAAGTCAGCGACGGCTTGAGTCAGCTCAGCGCCTACTGCAGCCCCAAAGGCCGAGCGCTGGCGGTCACCCGCTTCTTCCGCCGCGATGATTGTTATTACTTCATCTTGCCCGCGGCATTGCTTGAATCCACCCTCAGCCGCCTGCGCAAATACATCATGATGAGCAAAGTCACGCTCAAAGTGCTTACCGACTGGGGGCACATCGGTTATGCCGATCCCCGCGGCGGCGGCCATCTGCGCGACGCACTGGGCACCGACTTGCCGGCGACGGTGAACGAGGTGGTCCACATCGGCGGCGTCACTGTGATCCGCGTGGCGGGCGGCCATGCTCGCTTCGAATTGTGCGGCGAACTCGCTTTGCTCCAATCGCTCTGGCGGAGACTCCACGTCCACGCCGCGCAAGTGGGCGGCGGGCCCTGGGAATATCTCGACATCCAGGCCGGCCTGCCCTGCGTCTATCCCGAGACGGTCGACACCTTCGTGCCACAAATGCTCAACCTCGGCCTGCTCGGCGGCATCAGTTTCAAAAAAGGCTGCTACACCGGCCAGGAAGTAGTAGCCCGCACCCATTATCTCGGCAAGCTCAAACGCCGCATGTACCGTCTCCATTGCGCTGACCACCTGCCGCCCGCGCCGGGCACCGCGATCTTTAACACCGCCATGCGCGCCGACGAAAGTGCCGGCAGCGTCGTGCGCGCCCAAGCGGCGCCGGACGGCGGCAGCGAACTGCTGGCGGTGTTGCACATCGACGCCGGAGCCGCGGGTGAATTGCGCTTGGGCGGCCCAAGCGGCGCGCTCTGCCACCACTTGCCGCTACCTTATACGTTCGACGCCGCCGATTAAGGAACCTCTGATTTATTCAGAGGTTCCTGCGGCACAGGGAAGAACGGCACGAAAATTCCAGGGTGGGATTATTCAGAGCTTCCTTAATTAACCATTGATCAGCTAGCTAAGCACATTCCAGATACGCTGCGACCGGCTCTCATCCGATCAGTGAAGAAATCCCCTCCGGCGCCGATATTAAACATCGTATAGGCGTACTAGGAACCGGCTGACATGGAATTGGAAAAACAATTTCTCTCGGGATTTCTCGAGGATCTCAACGCCAACCGCATCCTCCTCCCCACTTTGCCCGAGGTAGCAATGCGGGTGCGCAAGCTCGTGCAAGACCCCAATGTCACCACCGCCCAAGTGGAAAAGCTCATCAACATGGACATGGCGCTGTCGGCACGCCTGCTCAAGGTGGTCAACAGCCCGGCCTATCGCGGCAACTCGCCCATCGACAATCTCCGAGTTGCGATCACCCGCCTAGGTACCGACATGATCCGCAACCTGGTTACCAGTCTGGTCATGGAACAACTCTACCAATCCCAAGCTAGTCATCCGCTGATCAAAAACTATATGAAAAGCCTGTGGCAACACAGCACGAAAGTCGCGACCTTGAGCCAAGTCATCTGCAAACGCTACACCAGCCTGCGGCCCGACCACGCCCTGCTGGCCGGTCTGGTGCACGACATCGGAATGTTACCGGTACTCACCCGCGCCGAACTCCATCCCGAATTATTGAAAGACACCGCCGCATTGGAAACCGTCATGCGCCGTCTGCATACCATGGTCGGGCCGACTGTCCTCGAAGAGTGGAGCTTCCCTCAAGAAATCGTCAACGTCGCCGCGGAACACGAAGACATCACGCTCAAACGCGAAGGTCCGGTGGAATATGTCGACGTGGTAATCGTCGCCAATCTCCACAGCTACATCGGCACGCAGCATCGTCTCGCCAAAATCGACTGGGGCACCATCCCCGCCTTCGAACGGCTGGGCATGACACCGGAAGAAAGCATGCAAGCGATGGAAGAAGCGCAGGGAGAATTGCGGGAGGCACAAGCGTTTTTGCGAGGATGAGAGACCTCGGCCTCACTCATGATCATCGCGTTTTCCGATAAAAGGAGGTGACATGGAAATTGTCGAAGGCGATCTTGTTATCAGCTTCAGGAATCGACGCCAGCGTGGCATTGATGTAGGCAAGGCCACATGTCCCTTGAAACGCTCTCAATCACCGTTCTCAGCGACTCGGTGAGGCTATCGTACCCTTTGAGGTTCTCTTTCTTGCGGTCTTGCCCCACGTGCAGCACGGTGCCGGATTCTTGATCAGAGAATCGTGACATAGTCATGTCGCTTCTCGAACGCGGTCTCGGCCACACCGATCTGTGTGGGCGAAAGGGCTTCCCGGCGCGCCAGTCCTCGCACGACCGCCCTCTGCATAATGCCGTCGATGGCATTCCAGCATAGTTTCAGTGACCGTGGTACCGCCGTCGTCGAGGCTTCTTTCAGCCAGTCGATGATCCCAGGGCCGTGTACCCAGAACCAAGCTCTGCCCCCGGTACCGAGGCCGTGACAAGCCATGCGCTTTGCAGTTCACTCGCGGCACCTCTGCCACCAGGATGGTTTTGTACTGACAGGCATCCAGATAGCGACAGCGCCTTGTACGTGTGTCATATCCCGGCGAAACCTCTCCACAGGTCGGACAGCAGTGGCTGGCCCCTGACTTCGCTTCAACCTGCACTGTCACTTATCCCAACGACAGATCAAGAGCGAGATCCGTTACCTGCCATGCGGCTTGAATTCCCAATATCTGGGAGCGTATAGGTCTTTATCTCTCATAATGTGGTTACGCTAAACTACCCCCTCAATTTGGGGAAGAGCCGATTTTCTGTCGACAGGAAATCAACAGGGATTTTGAGGGATTCTTGGACAGGCGCTCCAATACAACGGTTGAACGTGCGCGGTAGCATCGGCTTGCGTTAATCTAGGATCATTTCCCGGATATTGGCGCAGCATATCGTGGAGGAGGATTGATAATGGCCCGCACAACTCAGAAGTCGGCAACTCGCAAGGGACCCGCCGTTCGCAAAAAGCGGGCCCCACGCACACCACCGGCGCATCGAGTGCTGGCGCTCGTCGCCACGCGCAAGGGTGCGTGGCTGTTTCACGGCGATGCGACGCGAAAAACCTGGCGTGTCGACGGACCGCACTTCCTCGGTCACATCGTCAACCATCTTGTGCTCGACCCGCGCGACGGGCGCACGCTCCTCGCCGCGGCGAAGACCGGTCACCTCGGTCCGACCATCTTTCGCTCCACAGATCGCGGCCGCACCTGGAAGGAAGCCAGCACGCCTCCCGCGTTTGCGAAGTCAGCTGAGGGCGAGATAGGGCGCGCGGTCGATCACACCTTCTGGCTCACACCTTGCCACGCCAATGAGCCAAACGCGTGGTACGCGGGGACTTCGCCACAGGGCCTGTTCCGCTCCGACGACGGCGGCGACACGTGGCAACCATTCTCCTATATCAATGACGATCCGCAATATCGGACGTGGATGGGCACCGTGCAGGACGGCACGCCAGACGGTCCGAAACTGCATTCCATCATCGTCGACCCGCGTGATCCCGCCCACCTCTACTTCAGCATGTCAGGCGGCGGCGTGCACGAATCGGTGGACGGCGGCCGCAGCTTTTCGCCCCTGGTAAAAGGGATGGAAGTGGTCGATGGGTTCGACGTGCGCAACATCGCCTTCCACGACCCGCATTGTGTCCGACTCTGCCCTAGCAACCCGGACCGGCTGTATCAACAAAATCACTGCGGCATTTACCGCATCGATCGCCCGTCCAACGAGTGGACGCGCATAGGCAAGAAAATGCCGCGGCGGGTGGGCGACATTGGCTTTCCCATCGTGGTGCATCCGCGCGATGCGGACACCGCGTGGGTGTTCCCAATGGACGGCACGATGGTGTGGCCGCGCACCAGCCCGGCGGGCAAGCCCGCCGTCTATGTCACGCGCAACGGCGGCAAGAGCTGGCAGCGCCTCGATACCGGCCTGCCTGAGAGTCAGGCCTGGTGGACCGTGAAGCGCCAAGCCATGACAGCCGACGGGCAGGACCCGGTGGGTTTGTACTTCGGGACCACGAGCGGCGAGCTGTGGATGAGCCGCGACGAAGGCAAGCGCTGGACGTGCATCGCGCGGAACCTTCCTGAAATCTACGCAGTGGAAACCGTCCAAATACCGTGACGCAGGCGCCACCGCGCGAGCAAATGACGTCGACTTGAGGTGGAGACTATGAAGGTGCTGATTCCCGGTCCGCTGCTGTCCTACACCCAAAAGCGAGAGGTCGAAGCTAGCGGCGCGACCCTCACCGAACTGCTCACCGATCTCGATCGTCAATACCCCGGCTTGCGATTCCGTATCATTGACGAGCAGCACGAGATGCGGCCGCACATGCGGTTCTTCGTCAACGGAGAGCAACTGTTCGATATGACGCACTCGCTGCGCACTACCGATGCGGTGCAAATCGTGCAGGCGTTGAGCGGGGGGTGAGGGTTCCCAAAAGGCAGGCCTGGGGAAATTTTGGGCACTCACCAGTCCCAACGATCCCGACCTAGATGCAAAGCTCGCGGAATGGCAGCACTCTTACAACTGGTTTCGTCCGCACGGCGCATTAAACGGAAAATCGCCGATGGATATTGAATTAGAAAAAAGTGCAGAGACTCCGTTTTGGGATAATGTCATCGCCTTATACGACAAGCCATCAGAGCGACTCCAGGTTGTCGACTATCAGCTCGATCAAGCGATCAAGGAACTCAGGCAAGGCAACTTTGATTCAGAAATTATGGCAAAAATAGCGGCGCGTGTTCGGCATCGAAAAAAGTGAAACGATGTCTGTAAATCACAAACCTAAGCTATCGAGAGATTTTTCTAATTTGCAAATATAATTATAAATATCCTCATTACTATGTCGCAAGTTGGGAAGCAAAGATAAGAAATCGAAATTCGGATTTCGTGTTGCCCCTCTAACTGATTCGAAAATCCCCTTCAATTCTGCTTCAGAATACTCATTCTTTAAGGATTTTAAGTCTTCCATTGTAAGGCCAGAATAATCTCTCACGTTGTCAACGTAATATAATTTGTGGGTCTACGCGGATTAGTGTGGGTCATTTTTCGTGAATTTCGGTAGTGGCGGCAAGAAGGCAGCGATGATTTTCAACTTGAGATACTCCTCATCGCGGTAGCCGTAAGCCCGCCGC
>JAHFRV010000041.1 GCA_023266095.1 Gammaproteobacteria bacterium
AGCCATAAAACGAAGGCCAAAAGCCTATCCATTACTGATGAAACCTCGCGACGAAGCAAGAGCTGAGGTGATGAAAAATGGTCACCCAAAGAAGCTTAAGTAAGCGCCATTCGGGACAGACCACGGTTACAACGATGATGAACGAAGCCAGGTAGGGTGGGCACGTTGTCCGTGCCCACGCGGAGTGGACGTTGAACGTCAAGGACCATAACGAAACGCGGACGTCGTCAAAACATGTTGCGCTATCGTCGCAGCCAAACCGCCGGGGCTACTTATTTCTTTACGGTGGTGAGCTACAGGCGTCAGGGGATATTGTGCGAGACGCGGATACGTAAAGCCTTGCGTGACGCCATTGCAAAGGTGCGCGGGAAGCGGCCGTTCGAAATTGACGCCTGGGTGTTGTTGCCGGACGCATTTACATTGCGTATGGACCCTGCCGCCGGGCGATGCGGACTACGCGACCCGCTGGGGAATGATAAAGCGGCAGGTGAGTGTGCAATGTGGCGAGTGGTATAAGCGGCCGGAATGGATGACGGCATCGAAACGCAAACACCGGGAATCGACGATTTGGCAGCGGCGTTATTGGGAACATCAAATCAGGGATGAGCGGGATTATGAACGTCATGTCGATTATGTGCATTACAACCCGGTCAAACACGGATTATGCCACCGTGCAGTGGATTGGCCGCATTCCACCTTTCACCGTTACGTGGACAGGGGTATATACGCGGATGATTGGTGTGGTGTCATAGACGAGGAGAGGGGAATGTTGTGCGGAGAGTGATTTACCCGCGTGTCCGTGGGCACAAAATGCGTGTCTACCTTACTTGGCTGGGTTTTAATAAGAATAGAGGTGAACTATGCGATTCCTGATGGTCTTGTTAATTGGCTTGCTCGCGCTTGCATCGGAGGTCTATGCCTATGACGGCTGGACCACAGACTCTGTTATTCAAAGTTATCGAGTTAGACCCACGGATCTGGTATTGATCAAAGTGCCGCATAACAATCCCGGTAATTGTCTGGATCCCGCATGGATAGTTCTTAGAATGGACGATAGTCAAAAATCAAAATTTCTCTATACGTCGATTCTATCTGCATACTCGACAAATAAGACTGTGGCCTTTGAATTGCTAGGGTGTCATGAGGGCGGTACGAATGGCGCGCCCATTGTTGATGGTATTTGGGTGAAGTAAGAGAGCGATGAGATTCTCTTGTGCTTATTGCCACTATTAATTGGAAATGGTGAATCTATGTGCCTTGGCTTTCTTCGTTTGAAATCTCACTCCTTAGTTCTTGCGAGCTGTACGTTGGCGTGCTGTACCGCCGCCCAAGCCGTCCCCAACTTGAGTGTAGGTTCGACGACGGCCTGGCCGGGGAAGTATGAGTTGGTACCCGTGACCTTGGTGACAGATCAGGGGGTATCGGGCATGCAGTTCGATATCGTATTTGATCCGACGCAACTGGTACTGGATCCGGCTTTTGTTATAGGGGGTGCTTTGGGCAGCCATGCCATGGCGATGAAGAATGAGTCCGCCACGGGCCGGGTGAAGTTTGTCGTGACGCCGCCGGGTGACGGAAATGGCGTGCTGGCGCAAGGCACTTTGGTGCAACTGCCGTTTACCTTGAAGCAAGGCGCGACGGCGAGTGCGAAGGTGCTGGCTTTGCAGAATGTGGTGTTCGGCAACCCGGCGGCGGATGGGATAACGGGTAGTGTGACCAACGGCGCGGTGACGTGGAGTGCGGACTTCGACAATGACGGCATACCGGATGAGTTGGACCCGGACGATGATAACGACGGCATGCCCGATTGGTATGAGATCCAACATGGTTTGAATCCGTATTATGCGGGTGATGCAGGGCTGGATCTGGATGGGGACGGGCTGACGAATCTTCAGGAATCGGCGTATGGCACCAACCCCCGTTTAGCGGACAGCGACGGCGACGGCATTAACGATAAGGACGAGATCGCCCTGGGTCGCAATCCGAATATCGATGATAAGTTGATTCCGGTGATTATCACTATCATCAATTCAATCTTGCTGGAGTGAGTGTGAAGGCGGAGAGGGCGGCGCGCAATACATAGCGGGATTGGCCGATAACGGGGATGAACGCCGTCTCATTTTTCCCAGCGAGGGATACCTTTTTTTTCCAGCGAGAGTATGAATTCGATCAGCTGCTTGATATGTTCATCGGAAACACGCGGTGAATAGGGGGGCATGACCGCGCCGCTGGTGGTCTTGGTCCACCGTCCCGTGCCGCCATTCTTGATTTTATGGAGTAACCATTCCCGTGCAGTGGGATCGTCTTTGTAACGTTCGCTGACGGCGCGCCATGCCGGACCGACCGATCCACGTTCCACGTGATGGCAGGCCCAGCAGCCATTCATCTGCGCCAGTTCCACGCTTTTGTCATAGTATTGCCACGCCGTCCCCGCATTTTTATTGGTGAGGCTTTCGGTGATCTTTTTATCCGATTCATTGGGGTTGGTGTCGCTGCACGCCGTCATTATCACCGAAAGCATGATAACCAGCAGAACGCTGAAATAGGATTTCATATTATTGATCTTTTGTTATTGGAAGCGTGAGCGGGTGAGCTTACAGGCATTCGCCGTTTCACCCTGCGCTGGATGGCCGGTCTTTGCCATGAATGGCGTAGCCAGCGGGAGAAGAATATCAATATCGTCCAGCGTGCACCAGCAATTACCTTGACCCGGCAAGCGTGGCCTGGATTGAGCGTTGTTAGCGAAACCTGGGATGAACGCTGAACAATGATGTATCGTGCGATTGGCGAATCCGTCTGCCAATCGTCATTGGTCTCGCGACGTTGGCTCTTTTGCCCAGAATATCCTGTATCGCGCACCTGCTACTTCACAGCACATCAGGGCGGAGACAGCGATGGTATGCACTAACCAGAGAATGTCTCTTCAGTGTGTCCAAGTTTATAGCATTCTACATCGGCAGAATGCCAGGGGTGTTTTGTTAAACTATTTTTATTATCCCCCCTTTTCGTGATGTTCTTCGTGTTCAATGACACTGATCTGACCATCGCTCTCCATATAGGCCTCTTTCACTTTTGAGATATCAGAAATTCCCTGTTCGCGTAGTTGTCCCATCAAATCCGCCTTGGTTATTAGTTCTTTCCGCATATTTCTTTGTAACAAATTACCGTTCTTTATCAGTGGAAGTGGAGGCGATTTGATCAGGCGCTGGAAGCGGGGCGATTTAAAGCTCAGCCAGTCGAGAGCGTAGTCCCAAAAAATAATAGTAACGACCAGCACTATTCCGTCGGGGATCGACCTGTAATCACCGGCCATGCCGTTTTGCGAGGCATCGGCAATAAGCGTGATCAGCAACAAATCCGTCATTCCTAACGTTCCAGTCTGCCGTTTAAGAATTACGCGGAGCAGAATGAAGAGCGCAAGGTACATGATCGATCCGCGCAGTATAATCTCGAAGAGAGGGAGGCCGGGTAGAAATATAGTTTGCCAGTCGATATTCAAGGGCGTCACCTTCCAGGCGGTCTTTTTTGGGTATCGGATTCTGGGTAAAATATAGCATCATCCCGCGTCGGCGCGAAGTTGGAGCAGGTGTCGCTGCCAGGAGGGGCGGTAGGCCGGCAGCGAAGTACTACCTGCACATAGGGTCAACAAGGTCGAATAGAAAGTAGGGCGCAGAACGGGTGATATAACCCGCACTTTGGCGCGGTATGCCGTTGACAAAATCATTATCCCAGCAAGAGTTTTTCTACCTCGGTAATATCTTCTCGTGCATCTTCGAGAATTTGCACGCTCATGCGTGGACTGAGCTTGCCTAAGGCCAGTTTTTTGAAGGCGGGGACGTGATCGATGGCGGGTAGTTTGCTCATGCGCGATGTGCCGATGTAACTGTGCAGCTGAGCCATAATGACCAAATCGACGTAATCCGCTTTATCGGGATCACCCATGCGGTCCCAGGTTTCAGCCTCCAATGCCACGTTAATTAACTCGTCGTCGAATTCCCAACGCCGCAGTACCAGGGCGCCGATCTGGCCGCGTAGGCGGGCGACGATGTTGTCGAAGACTTCACCGTCGTTGACCAGCTGCGGGTAACGCTCCGCATAGGCCATGATGGGCAGGACGCCGATGTCATGAGACAGCCCCGCCAAGAGGCCGCGGTCCGCTTCGAAATCGGGGGTGAGTTTGGCGAGCACGGCGGAAATGGCCGCCACCGATGTGGTGTGTTGCCATAGTTGGATCATGCGCTGCCGCAGCGCCGGCAGGCTGGAACGGAATAGTTGTTTGAGGGCGAAGCTGTAAACCAGGTTGCGGGTTTGTTTTAAACCCAGCCTGGTGATCGCGCTGCGGCAACTGGTGATTTGGCCCTGGCCGCGATACAAGGGGCTGTTGGCCACTTGCACCAACCGCGCGGCGAGCGGCAGATCGGCTTGTACGAGCTTGGTGATATCATCGATGCCTCTGTCTTGATCGTCGATGGCGTCACGCACCCGTAAGGCGATGTCCGGCATGCTGGGCAGCAGCAGCTTGTCTTCGAGGTAATCTTGATAAATCCGTCCGAACAGTCGCTCTTCTATTATGTTGGGATCGAGAGTCTTGGGCACGTTCGGCTGCGCCAGATTGCTGGTGTTGACCATCAGCTCCAGCAGTTTATCCTCGATGCGGATAATCGCGACCTCGGTGAGCGCGGTGGCGGTGGCGTTGCGGGGTTTTTGCGCGCTCAATGGACGACGGGCGGTGGCGCTGGCGGCTTCGATCTTACTGGATTGGCCGTCGCGGTCGCGCAGTTCCACGCTGCCGGCGATCAGGTAAATCGTGTGCGGATCGGCAGCCCCTTGCGAATAGAGTACGCTGCCGGATGGGAGGGTTTCGATTCGAATATTACTCGCGAGATCGTCGAGGTCATCCGCGAGCAGGTTGCACAGCGGCTGCAGTTGTTTTAAAACGGCTTTGTCGACGTGTTTGTCTTTATTGGGCATGGCGGTCATCCATCTGAAGCGCGTGATCCATAATCAGCCGCTCAGTAATTTTTGTACTTCCGCTACGTCGGCGCGGGCTTCTTCGAGCATTTGCAGACTGTTACGCGGGCTGAGATTACCGAGCGCGAGTTTGTTGAAAGCGGGTACTTCGTTGATGATGGGTAGCCGGGTCATCATGGGCGTGCCGATGACGGCGTGCAAGTGGGCGATGATGACGATGTCACAATAGTCGGCTTTGTCGCCGGGATTGCGTTTCCAATTTTCGGCTTCGAGGGCGACAGTTACAAGCTCTTGGTCGAACTGCCACTGGCGCAATACCAGCGCGCCGATCTGGCCGCCCAGTGATTGAATGGCGTGTTCCAACATACGCGGGTTGGAGGCGAGTTCGGGAAAGTCCTCGGCGTAGCTGAGGATGGGTAAGACACCGATGTCGTGCACTAACCCGGCAAGCAGGGCGCGGTCGACGTCGAAACCCTGGGATATTCTTCCGAGAATGGCGCTGAGCGCCGCGATCAGCGTTGTGTGTTTCCAGAGCTCGATCATCCGTTGCCGCAACAACGGCGTCTTGGTTTGAAAGAGATTGTTGAGTGAGAAACTCATCACCAGGTTGCGGGTGGTATCCAGGCCCAAACGGGTGATCGCCATACGCAAGTTGGTGATGTTGGCGCTGCCGCGATAGAGCGGGCTGTTGGCCACTTGGATCAGGCGTGCCGCGAGAGACGGATCGGCCTGAATGATTTTGGCGAGGGTGTCGGCGCCCTTGCCTTCGTCTTGCACCGCCTTGCGTACCCGCACGGCGATGTCGGGCATGCTTGGTACCTTGATCTGGTTTTGGGTGAAGTCGTAATAAAGCTGAGCGAAGAGTTCATTTTCGTCGGAGTCGGCGTTTTGCTGGATGACTGTTCCGTTTCCCTGGCGGTGGTTCTGTAATACCTCCAGTAGGGTATCGTTGATGCGGATTATGGTGGCCGGGGTTTTGCTCACCGCCATCAGTTGGCGAGGCTTTTCCGGGCTGAGGGCGTGTATGGCCTCAGTACTGCCGCCTTCGACGAGGTGGCAGGCGCCTTGCCGGGAGATGAGTTCGACGGAGCCCGAGAGCAGATAAATCGTCGTTTTATCAGTTTGGTCGTAGCGGAATAGCGTCTGGCCGGCGGAGACCTCTTCCACATAGGTTTTGCTGGCAAGTTCGGCCACACTGGCGCCGTCCATGTGGCGCATAGGCTCCAAGCCGGCCAATATCCGGTGTTCAACCAATTGCTTTTGATTGCTCATGCTTACCTTAGCCTCCGCTGCCGCGAGGGAGTTTATTCCCTGTCATCTGCTTTCTATATTATCGACTGTACAACCTAGGGATTTAGCGGCTGGCTGGAAGGTGGGGTAGATGCCAGTATGGCGCGGTGTGAAAAATTATGTCTTTCCAGTATATTGTGTCGTTTTGAGTTGAATAGGGTGGGTCAGCCGGGATGCGGGTGCTATGAGAATCTTAGTGAGTAACGATGACGGCTACCGCGCGCCGGGGTTGGCGGTGCTCGCGGCGGCGCTGGCCCAGTTGGGCGAGGTCACGGTGGTGGCGCCGGACCGCAATCGCAGCGGCGCCAGTAACTCCCTGACCCTCGATCGGCCGGTGCGCGCGGCCTTGGGTGATAACGGTTTTACCTATGTGGACGGCACGCCCACCGATTGTGTGCACCTGGCCATTACCGGCTTGCTGGACGAGGAGCCCGACATGGTGGTGTCCGGCATCAACGCCGGCGCCAACCTCGGTGACGATGTCTTGTATTCGGGTACGGTGGCGGCGGCGATGGAGGGACGTTTCCTCGGTCTGCCCGCCATCGCGGTGTCGCTGGTGGGTGAGGAGCCGAAGCACTATCACACCGCGGGCGAGGTGGCCAAGCGGCTGGTGATGCGTTTGCAGAACCACCCCTTGCCCGCCGACACTATTTTGAATGTCAATGTGCCCGACCTGCCCTGGGATCAACTCACCGGCTTCGAGGCGACCCGTCTCGGTCACCGCCGCAAGGCGGAACCGGTGATCAAATCCCGGGACCCGCGTGGGCGCGCGATCTATTGGGTGGGTCCGGCCGGGCCGGAAGAGGACGCGGGCGCGGGAACCGACTTCTTCGCCATCCGTCAGCGCCGGGTGTCCATCACGCCTTTGCAAGTGGATTTGACCCGTTATAGCGCTTTGGATTCGGTGGCGGGTTGGGTAAAGGGAATGGGGGATGAATGAATAAACAGCACCGTGGGATCGGGATGACCTCGCAGCGGACCCGTGACCGTTTGATAGGACGTTTGCAAGAAGGGGGCATCACCAATAAGGCGGTGTTGGAAGTGATCCGCAACACCCCTCGACATATCTTCGTGGACGAGGCGCTGGCCAGCCGCGCCTACGACGACACCGCGCTGCCCATCGGCCATGGCCAGACCATTTCACAACCCTTCGTGGTAGCCTTGATGACCCAGTCGCTATTGCGCGACGGCGTGCCGCAGCGGGTGCTTGAGATCGGCACCGGCTCGGGTTATCAGGCGGCGGTGTTGGCGCAGTTGGTGAAGGAAGTATTTACCGTGGAGCGCATCGAGGCCCTCATCACCACGGCGCGGCGACGATTCCAGGATCTGCGCCTGCGCAATATCCGCATCAAATACAGCGACGGCACCTTGGGTTGGCCAGACCACGCGCCGTATGACGCCATCGTCGCCACCGCCGCGCCGGAGGGTGTGCCCGCCGCTTTACTGGAACAATTGGCCATCGGCGGTCGATTGGTGATTCCGGTCGGCGGCAGCGGCGCGCAAAGCTTGCTGTTGATCACCCGCACTGACAGTGGTTACAGCGACGAGATTTTGGATAAAGTCAGTTTCGTGCCGATGCGGGCGGGGATGCAATAAGTCAGTTGACGCTCATCATGCCTGGCATGATCCGGTGTTTTATAGTCTGGCACATTTTCACGCGGTGCGTGATGAACTCTGGTTTCCATGTCGTCTCAATCGCATCCTCTCGCGGAGCTAAGCGCGATTTTCTTGTGAGCGCTGCACTGGGCAGCGTGGCTCGCAACGTGCTGCGATGGACGAAACGTGGCATACATGGATCGATCTTAGTGTGTTTTGCGTGCTGGTTGAGTGGTTGTGGTAGCCTTGCCACGCACCGTGTGCAAACAGGCGAAACCTTATACTCCATCAGTTTTGATTACGGCTGGGACTACCGCCAACTCGCCGAATGGAATCAACTCAAACCGCCTTACACGATTTACGAAGGTCAGACCCTGCGCGTCGCGCCGTCGGTGGGCGCGGCGGTCGTGGAGTCGCGTGAGCCGATTGCAGCGATAGCGTCTTCGCCTCCGTCGTTAACGGTGAGGCCGCAGTCGTCGCCGCCCGTCCAACCTAAATCCTTACCTAATCCCAATCTACCTATTCAATGGCGATGGCCCACTGAAGGCAGATTGGTGCAAAATTTTTCCGGTGATTCCAAGGGCATCGATATAGCCGGCAAGACCGGGCAGGTGGTGCGCGCGGCGGCGGGCGGCCGAGTGGTGTATTCCGGCGGCGGTATGTTGCACTACGGCAATTTAATTATTATTAAACATAACGATGCTTTGTTGAGCGCCTATGCGCACAATCGCCGGTTGCACGTGCGAGAAGGTGCGGAGGTAACGGCGGGACAACAGATCGCCGACATGGGTCAGAAAACCGACGGCGATACCGTGCTGCATTTTCAAATCCGCCAGGATGGCAGGCCGGTTGATCCCCTGCGTTATTTGCCCGTCTCGCGTTAAAGATGCCTATTAAAAATATTAAAATTTAATATGTTTATTTAAAAGCAAGAAATTTTTTCGATTTACCTCTTGCAAGTTTTGTTTAAGAGGGGCAGTCTGATAGTCCACGCCAAGCTCTGGAAGGAGGTCCCCGGTGGACGAGTACGAAGAGCCGATGCCAATGGAAGGGCGCCGTGGTCCCCATCTTTACGAGGAGTGGTGGGGCGAGTCGGAAGGCGTAGAGGCCGCCCCATCCCCGCCACCGGAGGATGTGCCCGAGGCCGTCAAGCCTGATCGCAGCGTCTTGGACCCCACGCGCATTTATCTCAGTGAGATCGGTTTTGCCCCTCTTTTAAGTGCCGAAGAAGAAGTTTATTTTTCGCGCCTTGCGCAACGTGGTGAAATCAGTGCCCGCCAGCGCATGATCGAAAGTAATCTCCGCTTGGTGGTCAAAATCGCCCGTCACTATGTCAATCGTGGTTTAGCCCTTTTGGATCTCATTGAAGAGGGCAATCTCGGTTTGATCCGCGCGGTGGAGAAATTCGATCCCGAACGGGGTTTCCGCTTCTCGACGTATGCCACGTGGTGGATACGTCAAACCATCGAGCGGGCTTTGATGAATCAAACCCGCACCGTACGCTTGCCCATACACATCATCAAACAGATCAATGTCTATCTGCGCGCTTCACGGCGCCTGGCCCAGGGTTTGGACCACGACCCCAGCGCGGAAGACGTGGCACTGGACATGAAACGGACTACCAGCGAAGTGGAACATATGCTCAGTTTGAATGAGCGAGAGGTTTCCATCGACGCCGCCGGTGCGCAGGACCGTACCTTGCTGGATACCTTGCCCGACGAATCCTGGGCCGATCCCAGCGAGGCATTGGAGGACGCGGAAGCCCATGAATGTATCGATACCTGGCTCAACGCCCTCAACGATAAACAGCGCGAGGTTGTGGAATGGCGTTTCGGTTTGCATGGCCAGGAAGCCGCCACCTTGGAAGAAGTGGGCAATCGTATCGGTGTTACGCGGGAGCGGGTGCGGCAGATACAGGTGGAGGCGTTACGCCGCTTGCGGGAAATGATGGAACGTTCCGGCGCTTCGTCGGATACCTTCTTCGGTTAATCGTAAGATCTTCCGCATCACTTTACCGATGCAATTACGGTGCTGTCCCCGATCCCCGGGGGAGGACCGTTGGACGTTCTCCTTTCAGCACACAAGCTTCGCCCCGCCATAAAAGCCGCCACGTCGAGAGAACTTAGACTCACTGCACCAGCTGCATTGAAGGACTGGCGGTGATAGACAAGATCTGCTCGTACCTGCATGGAAATGCCCTTTCAGCAGCAAGCACCCCATTGCCCTCAAGTCGGACCCCGTCCCTAGTTGGCTTGTACGACTGATCAGCCGAACGTCGCCAGCTCTTCTCAAGTTCAAGTTGCTACACGCGGCAAAACATCGGCTGGCGCGGGGGTCGAAATTGGCCGGAAGGTGGGTTGGGATGCGATGAGGGGTATTTTCCGGCGGGGGTGACGGAATGGAGCAGGATATTTCATGCCGAGGGCGCGGAGCACGGGCGCGCAGTTAGCCGTGGACGCGGGGGAAATGGGTGTTTATCCTTCCTACACTTGGCAAACGCAAAAGCAATGAGAACCAGGTTCCCCAATGTTGCAATCCAAAGCTGATGCTGATGGTGATGTCTCTGCAACACAAGCACTCGATCCATTACAGGGACTACGGGTGTGGCAACGTTTTCACATCCGTCTTATTGGATTGTATGGCGGAACGGTGTTGCTTTCTCTGCTGCTGATTGCCGCGCTCTTCTACAATTACACCATCAACAGCGAGATATCGCATTTACAGCAGCGCCTGCTGAGCATGGTGACCAGCTTGGCGGCGTCCGCCGACGCGGAACGGTTGGCCGAAGTGCCATTCGGGGTTGAAGGAAAATCTCCGTACCACGACGCACTATACACCCGGTTCGCCGAGGCCGCAGCGACCGATAGCGATGTACAAAGCATCTATTTACTGCGACCGACCGCTCAGCGGGGCAAGCTGCGCTTCTTTGTCGACTATGTGAAAAGCGGAAGTGTGGCGACGCCGGGCAAGGAGTACGACGCGAATGATCTTCCCGTCATGCTGCGCGGCTTGCAGGCGCCCGCGGTCGAAAACCAGCCTTACCGAGACGAATTCGGCTTGACGTTGTCCGGCTACGCTCCCGTCCGTGATACCCAAGGGCATGCCGTTGCGCTGGTGGGAGTCGATGTGCAGGCGCAGCACATCGATATGATCAAGCAGGCTGTACTGTGGACCACGTTGATGGTATTCGGCGTCAGCATCCTACTGATCGGCGTTGTGTCGGTTGCCGTCGCCCACAGCGTGCGCGTCCCCTTGTCACTCATCATCGATGCCTTGGCCGCGATTGCCGGTGGTGCGTTGCATACACGTCTGAAATTTGCTCGCCGCGATGAATTCGGCTTAATGAGCCGTCATGTCGACCGCATGGCGGAAGAGTTGGAGGAACGCGAATTCATCCGCACCACGTTCGGGCGTTATGTCAGCGAGGAAGTGGCCCGACAGTTGTTGCAGAATCGCAACCACCTGGCGTTGAAGGGAGAGGAACGCATCGTTACAGTGTTGTTCAGCGACCTGGCGAGTTACTCCACCATTTGTGAACATCTCGCTCCGGTCCAGCTAATGGAAATGCTGAACCAGTATTTGGGCGAGATGAACTTGCTGATCGACGCCCATCATGGCTGCGTCATCGAGTTTTTAGGCGACGCCGTGCTCGCGGTATTTGGCGCGCCCAACCAGCAGGAGGCTCACGCTCGCCATGCAGTCGATTGCGCGTTAGCGATGCATGAGCGTCTGATTCAATTAAATGAGGAGTGGTGCCGCAGCGGTCTGGCGCGCTGTTGGAACGATCGCGGCATCCCCGAGCTTGTCGCCCGCATAGGTGTGCATACCGGACGGGTGGTCGCCGGCAGTCAAGGCGGCGCCACGCGCATGAAATACGCCATCATCGGCGACGCGGTGAATGTCGCCGCGCGCTTGGAGTCGCTGAATAAAGAACTTGATACGCGGCTGCTGATCAGCGTCGAGGCCTATGCACAACTGCCCGACGAACTTGCGCAACGCTTTAGGTCGTGCGGCATGCATCACGTCAAGGGGCGGGAGCAACAGGTGCAAGTCTACACGCCAGATGGGTAAGCCAAGCACTAGGCGCGGATGAAAAGTAAAAGAGGAGACTGTAAAACGGCGCGCTGGCGTTGGTGTCACACGGCGTATCGCCAACAGCCACGCCTTGCGTCCCGTCACTAAGGGACGGTAGGCATTCTCTGCTCCAGGCAATCTCTATTGTGTTAGCGGAATAATCCTGAGATTGCCTGACCACACTCAGCCGTCCCAGATAATTATCGTCAACCGATCACTGTAATCGACGCCGAGCAGCCCAAGACCAAATGCCCACAGGCGCGTTGCCGAGCTCAGCGTTTTCACACGTGTTCCTGATTAAACCACGGCGGTAAATCCCTCAAACTGCGGCGGTCCGAGATAACTATTCTTGGTCTGGCCGCCGGCGTGGGCGTGGGCCTTTCTGAACTGTTCCGATTTGGTCCAGTTACTGAAATCCTGTTCCGATGCCCAGACGGAATGGGATACGAAGAGGGTATGTTGCTCGGTGCCGGGGCCTTGCAGCAGGTGAAAAGACTGGAAGCCGGGCACCTTGTCGAGGTAGGTTTCCCGGTTTCTCCAGATGCTGATGAAATCGTCCTCCCGGCCCGGGGCGATCTTGAAACGGTTCATTGCGATGTACATGAGGTGTTCTCCGTGTATTTGCGGTGATTGTTGTTACCTTCGATGCGGCATCGATCAGGTGATCGTTATATATTCAACATTGAGGATGCAGGGTAGGTTACCCGCCATTAATCGCGGCGGTTGAGGTGTGTCGAAGCCGGCCTACGCCGCTGCTCTCACCGCCAACATATCCAATAATTTCTCGACCGATAAAAAGCGTGTCTCGCGGTCTTCCAAGTTCAAGGTAAAACGCAGCTTGTCTTGGCCGTCCAGTTTGTAGATCTTGGGCTGGGTCTGGATCAGGCGTATCACCATGGCCGGATCGATTTTGGGTTCTTTGTTGAAGAGGAGGCGGCCGCCGTAGGGCCCCGCTTCGACTTTGCGCACCCCCATGGCCTGAGCCTTGAGTTTCAGTTCGGTGATGCGGATGAGATTCTTGGCCGGTTCGGGCAACAGGCCGAAGCGGTCGATCATCTCCACTTGCAGTTCGCGCAGCGCGTCGTCGCTTTCGGCGCTGGCGATGCGTTTGTACATCACCAAGCGGCTGTGGACGTCTGGCAAATAATCTTCCGGAATGAGGGCGGGGATGCGCAGATCGATCTCGCCGCCGTGGTTGAGCGGCACGTCCAATTCCGGCTGCTTCCCGGCTTTGAGGGCCTTGACCGCGCGTTCCAGCAATTGGGTGTATAGCGTGAAACCGATCTCGTGCATCTGGCCGCTTTGTTCGTCGCCCAGTAATTCGCCGGCGCCGCGGATCTCCAAATCATGGGTGGCTAGGGTAAAACCGGCGCCGAGGTCTTCCAGCGCCTCGATGGCTTCCAGACGTTTGATAGCGTCGGCGGTCATCAGCTTGCGCGGCGGCACCACTAAATAGGCATAGGCCTGATGGTGTGAGCGGCCGACCCGGCCGCGTAATTGGTGTAATTGCGCCAGGCCGAAGTGATCAGCATCGTGGATGATGATAGTGTTGGCGTTCGGAATGTCGATGCCGGTTTCGATGATGGTGGTGCAGACCAGCACGTTGAAACGGTGATGATAAAAATCCAACATCACTTGCTCAAGATCGCGCTCGCGCATTTGGCCGTGAGCGATTCTCACCTGCGCCTCGGGCACCAGCGCCGCGATATCGCGGGCGGTTTTTTCGATGGTTTTGACTTCATTGTGCAGGTAAAACACTTGGCCGCCGCGTTTGAGTTCACGCAGACAGGCCTCGCGAATCAGGCCTTGATCCCATTCGCGGACGAAGGTCTTGATGGCCATCCGCCGCGACGGCGGCGTGGCGATGATCGACAAATCGCGCATGCCGGCCAGCGCCATATTCATGGTGCGGGGTATCGGGGTGGCGGTGAGAGTGAGGATATGCACTTCGCTGCGCAGGCTCTTCAGCCATTCTTTTTGGCGGACGCCGAAGCGATGTTCCTCATCGACGATAACCAGGCCCAGCCGTTTGAATTCGATGCGCGACTGCAAGAGTTTGTGGGTGCCGATGACGATGTCGACATTGCCGTCGGCGAGTCCCCGTAATACCGCGTCCTGTTCTTTGACGGAGCGGAAGCGCGACAGGCTTTCCACTTTCACCGGCCAATCGGCGAAGCGGTCCTGGAAATTTTGATAGTGCTGTTGCGCGAGCAAGGTGGTGGGTACCAGCACCGCCACCTGTTTGCCGTTGTGCACCGCCATGAAGGCGGCGCGCATCGCGACTTCGGTCTTGCCGAAACCGACGTCGCCACACACCAGGCGGTCCATGGGTTGGGTCTTGTGCATGTCGTCGAGGACGGCGTCGATGGCGGACTGCTGATCGGGCGTCTCCTCGAACGGGAAGGTGCTGGCGAAAGAACGGTAGTGCATGTCCGGTTCGGGAAAGGCGTGGCCCTGCCGCGCGGCGCGGCGCGCGTAAATATCGAGCAGTTCGGCGGCGACGTCGCGGACTTTTTCCGCGGCGCGGCGTTTGGCCTTACTCCATTGCTCCGAACCCAGCCGGTGGAGGGGCGCCTGTTCCGGCGCCGCGCCGCTGTAACGGCTGATGAGATGCAATGAGGACACCGGCACGTAGAGTTTGTCGCCGCCGGCGTATTCTAAGGTGATGAACTCGGTGGTGATGCCGCCGACCTCCAGCGTCTGCATGCCGAGATAGCGGCCCACGCCGTGTTCTTCGTGCACCACTGGCGCACCGGGATTGAGTTCGGTGAGATCGCGGATCAACGCGTCGGCATCGCGGGTGCGGCTGCTCTTGCGGCGGCGGCGCTGTACCGCCTGTTCGCCGAACAATTGCGCTTCGCTGATGATGGCCAACGGCGGCGTCTCCACCAGCAGGCCTCTTTCCAGCGGTGCTACGGTGATGCCGAGGCGGGCGTCGCCGTCGGCGAAATCACGCCAGTTGTCGAAGGAGCCCGGATGTAAATCGTGGCCTTTGAGAATGTCGAGCAGAGTCTCACGCCGTCCCGGAGTTTCCGCCGCGAACAACACCCGACCGGGAAAGTCGCCGAGAAATTTCAGTAAGGCCTCGGCGGGCCGTTCGGCACGGGCCATGATGGGCAAGGGCGGCGGTGGCAGAGTGGCGAACACGTAGGCCTGATGATCGGCGTTCAAGGTATCGACACTGATCAATGGATAGCGCGCAGTGCGCGCGGTGATCTTGAGCGGCGGGAAAAAGGCCTGTGCCGGTGCGAGCAGCGGGCGTTCCAAGTTGTGGCGCAGCGATTCGTAACGGGTGTTGATTTCACCCCAGACTTTCTCGAGGGCACCGGCCACACCGGGGGTGGTGATCACCAGGGTGTCGGCGGCTAGATAATCAAATAGGCTGGCGGTTTCGTTGAAGAACAGCGGCAGATAATACTCAATACCCGGCGGCGCCGCTCCTTCGCTCACACCGCGGTAAATCGCGCTTTTTTGCGGATTGCCTTCGAAGGCGAGGCGATAGGCCTGGCGGAATTGGCTGATGGCGTCCTCGCTGAGCGGGAACTCCCGCGCCGGCAACAGGCGGATGCTAGTCACGGTGTCGAGCGAGCGCTGACTTTCCGGATCGAAGGTCCGGATGCTGTCCACCTGTTCGTCGAACAGGTCGATGCGATAGGGCAGGTTACTGCCCATCGGGAAGAGATCGAGCAGGCTACCGCGCACGGCGAACTCGCCGTGCTCCATCACTTGCGACACGTAGCGATAGCCGCTCGCCTCCAGCCGTCGGCGCATGGCCTCGAGATCGAGGCGTTCGCCCGTATCGAGCAATAGGCTATGCCCCTGCAAATAATTGCGTGGCGCCAGCCGTTGCATGAGGGTGTTGACCGGCACTACCAGCAACCCGCGTTCCAGCGTCGGCAGGCGATAGAGGGTGGCGAGCCGTTGCGAGACGATGTCCTGATGCGGGGAAAAGTTGTCGTAGGGCAGGGTCTCCCAGTCCGGAAACGTGAGCACTGGCAGACGCTCGTCATCGCCGGTGAAGAAACGCAGTTCATATTCCAGCCGGGTGGCTTCGGGCGTGTCGGTAGCGATCAGCAGTACCGGTCCGGCGTGGCGCCGCGCCGCTTGACTGGCGGCTAGACCCAAGGTGCTGCCGGCCAGTCGCCGCCAATGTAGGATCTCACCGGCCTTCCGCGGCAGTCGCGGTTCGAAAGGGTTGTGCTTAGCGTGGACGGGCGGGTCTTCCAGCGTATTCATCATGACTCCAGACAGGGCTACACCAACACCAACAGCGCCCATCACCCGCGGGGCGGGCGGCGCCGGGGCGCATTTTCCCATATCCTGAGGTGGGTCCCAAGCCGTTTCAACGACCGAGCAGAATGTAAACCGCGCCGGTCCCGCCGTCCGTCGGTCGCGCCGAGCAGAAGGCGAGGATTTCGCCGCGTTGACGCAGCCAGGTGTTGAGTTTGATCTTGAGCACCGGTTGTTGATTCGGCGAGTTGTTGCCTTTACCGTGGATGATGCGCACGCAACGCTCGTCGTGGTCGAGGCAGTCCCGCAAGAAATCACTCACCGCTTGGCGGGCCTGGGGTACGGTGAGACCGTGTAGGTCCAGTTGCCGAGTGATGCTGTAATGGCCGCGACGGAGTTTACGCAAGATATGCCGCTGTATCCCAGGGCGGATAAAAAGCAGTTCTTCGCCGGTTTCCAGGTCCGACAGATCGAACTCACCCAACAACATGTCTTCCCGCACCCGGGCATGTTCCAGCCAAGTCTGTTGGGGCAAAGGTGGAGCAGGCGTGCCTTTCACCTCGGCACGGTTATGGCGCAACGGTTTCACCGGCCCCGCTTCGCGGCGGAACAATTCGGCATCTTCGGCGCTGATACCGCGTTTGCGAGGCATGAGTTCTCCGTTTTCCTGGTCGGGTGCCGCGCCTGGGCAAGCTATTGCGCGGCATGCGGAAACTATCATAACAGAGAGACCGTTTCTATTGACCGTCATGCGGCCAATCAGTAGTATACGCAGCTCGTTGCACCCTTCCCCAGTAGCTCAGCTGGTAGAGCAGGTGACTGTTAATCACCGGGTCCGTGGTTCGAGTCCGCGCTGGGGAGCAAATTCAATATGTTGTAAGTACCATGAAAGCCAATTCGGATCGTTACGAATTGGCTTTTTTTGTGGCGTCACCGCAAGCCAGCTTCGCTATGCCAGGTCGGTGGCCTGCTCATGGCGGGCGCAATACGTTTCGGTGTATCTCATGAAGGCCCCCAGTCCAGCTTTTTATAAGTGGAAAAATAAAATATTTTCAGAGGTTTGTTATTTCAACTTCCTTGGAACAACACGCGCAAGGCGGCTTGTTTTTCGAGGCGTGATGCCACCTGTCCGCATACCAAATCGCACAAGGTATAAATACTGGGATCGGCAATCACGTAATAAGCCGCCGTCCCCCGCGTGGTGCGTTCCACCAGGCCCGCCTGAGCTAACTGTGCAAGGTGCTTGGAGATGTTGGCCTGGCTGCCGCCAATCAGGCCACAGAGTTCTCCGACGTTACATTCGCCGTCCCGCAGGATGTTCAGTATCTTCAGCCGCGTCGGTTCCGATAGCAGCTTGAAGTAATCCGCGACATGCTGAAGTGCCTTGTCGTCCAGTTTTGCCAGCGTTTTGCTGGGCTGGGGCTTGTGATTAGGCATAAATAATTTCTCTTGTTGACTATATAACTACATAGTTACATAATCACAATCAAGAAGCAATCGTCCAAGACCGCCTCCGAATGTCGGACGTACTTGGAATAGCAGTCAGGTTCGAAGGAGAGCAGGCATGCATGCCGCGTTTATTGCCATCATCAGCTTGGTCTTGTGGTCCGCAGTCAGCCAGGCCGAGCCGTTGCGAACCGATCTCGTCGAACGTAGCGGCGTCGGCGGCGCTTATCCCGCCGAGGGTGTGGTCGAAGCGGTACGTCAGACCGTGCTGGCGGCCCAGGTGCAGGGCAAGATCACCGCATTATATGTAAAAGCGGGTGATCGGGTGAGCGCCGGCCAAGTACTGGTTCGCATCGATGCCCGGGCCGCAAGCAAGACCGCGGCGGCGAGTGCGGCAACGGTCAAGGCCGCAGAGGCGCGATTGTTCGCCGCGCAAAAAGAATACGAGCGCGTCGCGCTGTTGGCGGAGAAACACTACATTAGCCAGGCCGCGCTGGAACGGGCCGATGCCCAGTTCAAAGCCATCCAGGCCGAGGTCGAGGCCCAGTTGGCGCTAGCCGCGGCGGCCGATGTGAGCACGTCGCTGTATACCTTGACCGCACCGTACGCCGCTCGCGTTTCCAGCGTGGATGTGGCTCTCGGTGATATGGCCATGCCCGGCCGGCCGCTCATTAGCCTATTTGATCCCACGGCGCTGCGTGTGACAGTGAACGTGCCGCAGAAGGGGTTCGCGGATATCCGGCTTAACGGCGGCGAAAAAATCGAAATTCCCGCTCTGCCCGAGGCGACGCGCTGGTTGAAACCGCGTGCGGTAACCGTGTTGCCGACCGCTGACGAAGTGAGTCACACCGTGCGCCTCCGGCTTGACTTTGGGGCGCCGCCGGCGGGGGTGATGCCGGGGATGTTCGCGCGCGCCTGGTTAACGAACAGCGCCGCTGCCGGTTCCCGTCTCAGCGTGCCAGTGAGCGCCGTGTTCCGCCGCACCGAGCTTACCGCGGTGTATGTCGTCGATGGCGGCGGCAAAGTGACCTTGCGCCAAGTGAGAGTAGGCGAGGCGGGACAGGACCGCATCGAAATTCTCGCCGGCGTGAGCGAGGGCGAGCGTGTCGCGCTCGACCCTATCGCCGCCGCCGCGGTGAGCCGGTGAGCAGCCCGTCATGACCGAACCGAGACTCGGCATTTCCGGACGCATCGCCGCTTATTTCCAGGAGGCGCGTGTCACGCCGCTGCTGGCGCTGGTCGCGCTGCTGCTCGGCGCGTTCGCCGTGTGGGTGACACCGCGCGAGGAAGAGCCGCAGATCGACGTCACCATGGCCAATGTGCTGATTCCGTTTCCCGGCGCGAGCGTGGCGGACGTCGAGCAGATGGTGGCGCAGCCCGCCGAGCAGGTGCTGGCGCAGATGGCGGGACTCGACCATGTGCTGTCGATATCGCGGCCGGGCCTCGCGGTGATCACCGCGCAATTCAAGGTGGGCGTGCCCCGTATCGAGGCGCTGGTCGAGCTACATAACACTCTGCAATCGAATCGCGACTGGCTGCCACGCAATCTCGGCGTGCTGGAACCCATCGTCAAACCCAAAGGTATCGATGATGTTCCCATAGTCACCTTCACCTTGTCTTCGCAGCGGGACGAAGTGGGCGCCTATGATCTCGAACGCGTGGCGCACAGCATCGAAGCCGACATCAAACGTGTACCCGGTACCCGCGAGGTCACGACTTTAGGCGGACCGGGACGAGTCATCAACATCGATATCGACCCGGGCCGCATGCGTGCGGCGGGTGTCACCGTGCAGGACATCAAACAGACGCTGACCTCCGCCAATGCCGGTGCGCCGCTGGGTGAGCTGGTGGCCGACAATCGCAGCGTGCGGGTCGAGACCGGTCCGTTCCTGGAGAGTAGGCGCGAGGTCGCGCAATTGCTGGTAACGGTGCACAACGGCCGCCCGGTGTTTCTCGCCGACGTCGCCGAACTGCGTGACGGTCCGCCGCCAGCGCAGCGATATGTGTGGCGCGGTGACGGCGGCGGCCAGCCGCGCGAGGCGCCGGCGGTGACGCTGAGTATCAGCAAAAAGCCCGGCGAAAATGCGGTCGATGTCGCGAACGCCGTCATCGCCCGGGTCGCCGAGCTGCACAACAGCGTGATCCCCGCCGACGTGCGTGTCGAGGTGACGCGCAACTACGGCCACACCGCCAATGAAAAGGCGCTTAAATTAATTGAAAAGCTGCTGCTCGCAACCGCGCTGGTGGTGGCGTTGGTGTTCTTCGCCCTGGGCCGGCGCGAGGCCGCCATCGTCGGCACGGCAGTGGTGCTCACCCTCGCGGCGACCCTGTTCGCGTCGTGGGCCTGGGGCTTCACGCTCAATCGCGTCTCGCTGTTCGCACTGATCTTCTCCATCGGCATCCTGGTGGACGACGCCATCGTGGTGGTGGAGAACATCCACCGCCATCGCTTGCTGCAACCGGCGCTGCCGCTGACGGCCATCATTCCGGCGGCGGTCGACGAAGTGGGCGGCCCCACCATTCTCGCAACCTTCACCGTCATCGCCGCGCTACTGCCGATGGCCTTCGTCTCCGGATTGATGGGGCCTTATATGAGCCCGATCCCGATCAACGCCAGCATGGGCATGCTGATCTCGCTGGCGGTTGCCTTCGTGGTCACGCCGTGGCTGGCGCGGCTGTGGCTCGGCAAGCTGCATCACGGTGAAAACCGGTTGGCCGGTCGGCTCGCGCAAATCTCCACACGGGTGTTCCGCCCCTTTCTCGACGACGCGCGCGGCAAACGCAACCGCCGGCTGCTCGGTCTCGCGGTGGTCGGCGCCATCCTCGTCTCGCTCGCGCTGCCGGTGTTCAAACTGGTGGTGCTGAAGATGTTGCCCTTCGATAACAAGTCGGAGTTCCAGGTGGTCGTGGACATGCCGGCCGGCACACCGCTCGAACGTACCAGCGCGGCGCTGCATGAGATGAGCGCGTATCTCGCGACGGTGCCCGAGGTCGACACTTATCAGGCCTATGCCGGCATTGCCGCACCGATAAATTTCAACGGGCTGGTGCGGCAATATTATCTCCGCGCCGGCGGCGAGGTCGGCGACATCCAGGTCAATCTCGTCGATAAATCGCAACGCAGCGAGCAAAGCCATACCATCGCCGCGCGTGTACGTCCGGCGCTGGCCGAGATCGGCGCGCGTTACGGCGCGCGGGTGAAAGTCGTGGAGGTGCCGCCCGGTCCGCCGGTGATGGCGCCCCTCGTCGCCGAAGTCTATGGTCCCGACGAAGCGGGGCGGGCGGCTGTCGCCGACCAGTTGCGTACCTTGTTTTTGAACACGGCGGGGGTGGTGGACGTCGACAGCAGCCTACAGGATAAGGCGCCGCAACAGACTCTCGTCATCGATCGCCGCAAGGCCGGGCTGCTCGGTGTGTCACAGCAGACCATCGTCGAGACGCTGCGCACCGGCCTTGCCGGCGACGAGGTCACTTATCTCCACGACGCCTCCAAGTATCCGGCGGCGGCGCGGGTCGCGCTGCCCGCGTCCAGCCAGGGTGATCCGCAAGCACTGCTCGCGCTCAATGTACGCGGCGCTTCCGGCCAGCTCATCCCTATCCGTGAACTGGTGACGGCCGAAGACACGTTGCGCGAACAGCCGCGTTATCGCAAAGACCTGCTGCCGGTGGCGTACGTGACGGGCGACAGGGCCGGCGACATCGACAGCCCGCTCTACGCCATGTTCGCCATGCGCGGCGAACTCGCCGGTCTCTCAATGCCCGGCGGCGGCGAACTCGCCGAATATTTCATCAGCCAGCCCGCCGATCCCTATCGACAGTTCGCAGTGAAATGGGACGGCGAATGGCAGATCACTTACGAGACTTTCCGCGACATGGGCGCGGCTTATGCGGTCGGTCTGATCCTGATCTATTTATTGGTGGTGGCGCAGTTCGGTTCCTATCTCACGCCGCTGATCATCATGGCGCCGATCCCGCTCACCCTCATCGGTGTGATGCCGGGCCACGCCCTGCTCGGCGCGCAATACACCGCGACGTCGATGATCGGCATGATCGCGCTGGCCGGCATCATCGTGCGCAACTCGATCCTGTTGGTGGATTTCATCAACCTGCAACTGCGGGACGGCGTGCCGTTCAAACAGGCGATCATCCACTCCGTCGCCACGCGTGCGCAGCCGATCGCGCTCACCGCGCTCGCCGCCATGTTGGGCGCGCTGTTCATCCTCGACGACCCGATCTTCAACGGGCTCGCGATCTCGCTGATCTTCGGCATCATGGTCTCCACCCTGCTGACCCTGGTGGTGATCCCGCTGCTTTATTACACCGCCTGGCGCCACCGCTATCCAGGTTGAACTTACGAGGAGAAGTACCATGACATCCTGGCAAATCGTCCGCATCATCGCCGGCAGCTTCACGCTGATTTCGCTCGCGCTGGGCGCGCCCGCCAGCCCACTGTTCGTGAACGAATACTGGCTGTGGTTCACCGCCTTCGTCGGCGCCAATCTGCTGCAAAGCGGTTTCACCCATTGGTGTCTAATGGAGCGTATGCTGCTCAAGCTGGGCGTGCGACCCGGCTGCTGAGTATTGCGGGGGTCAACTAGTTACTCAACATTTCTCTCGCGTTTTCATCGCTGACATGGGTGTCGGTGCTGCGGAGTGAATGAGATTTTTCACGACTGAGCTGCGCGTGTTGTGTTTTCTTAGAGAGACGATGTCCAAAAGCTCGCAGGTTTCCATCCAGGATAGTTGTTGCCTGATGAACGGCGACACGTTACCGAAACACGCGTGACTCAACAGGAGCGTGAACAGTTTATTGACCCGGACCCAAGACCTAAGGAGAGACCTATGGCTCATATCATTGTCATCGGCGCAGGCATCGGCGGCATGCCCGCCGCGTATGAACTGCGCAACAAACTCGGCAAGGATCATGACATCACGGTGATCAACGCCGTCGATTATTTTCAGTTTGTGCCGTCCAATCCCTGGCTGGCGGTGGGCTGGCGCGTACAAGACGACATCACCTTCCCCATCGCGCCGTATCTCGAAAAGAAAGGCATTGGTTTTATCGCCAAACGCGTCGAGAAAATCGTCGCCGAGGAAAACCGTCTGCTGCTCGACGGCGGCGAGTCGGTGAACTACGATTATTTAGTCATCACCACCGGGCCTCGGCTGGCTTTCGAGGAGGTGCCGGGTGCGGGGCCGCAGGGCGGTTACACGCAGTCAATCTGCACGACGGAGCACGCGGCCGCGACCTGGGAGCACTACCGCCGACTGCTGGATGCGCCGGGTCCGATCGTGATCGGCGCCATGCCGGGTGCGTCGTGCTTCGGACCGGCCTATGAGTTCGCGCTGATCATGGATAATGATCTGCGAAAGCGCAAACTGCGCAACAAGTTTCCCATCACCTTCGTCACCAGCGAGCCCTACATCGGCCATCTCGGCCTCGGCGGGGTCGGCGATTCCAAAGGCATGCTGGAGAGCGAATTCCGCAATCACGACATTAAATGGGTCACTAACGCCCGTACCACGCGGGTGGAGGAGGGCAAGCTCCACACCACCGAGCTCGACGCCCACGGCAACGAGCTCAAGCAGCATGAGATCCCATTCAAGTTCGCGATGATGCTGCCGGCGTTCAAAGGCGTGGACGCCGTCGCCGGCGTCGAGGGGCTGTGCAATCCGCGCGGCTTCGTGCTCATCGACGCCCATCAGCGCAGCAAGAAGTATCGCAATATCTTCGCGGCCGGTGTCTGCGTCGCCATTCCGCCGGTCGAGGTCACGCCGGTGCCGACCGGCGCGCCCAAGACCGGTTACATGATCGAGACCATGGTGACGGCGATCGTCGAGAACATCGCCGCCGACCTCGCCGGACTACCGGCCGAGGCCAAGGCGACGTGGAACGCGATCTGCCTCGCCGACATGGGCGATACCGGCGCGGCCTTCGTCGCGCTGCCGCAGATCCCGCCGCGCAACGTCAACTGGTTCAAGAAGGGCAAGTGGGTGCATCTCGCCAAGGTGGCCTTCGAAAAATATTTCATACGCAAGATGAAGACCGGCACCTCGGAACATATCTTTGAAAAATACGTGTTGAAAGCGCTGGGCATCGAACGGCTGGAGCGGTAAACCACTCGCCACTCAGCGGGTGATAGTGCGAAGTTTGTTGGATAGATTAATCACGTTTGAGGAGTATCAGCCATGAAAGCGAATGTGGGTGCGATAGATCGGGGGCTGCGTATCGGGGTGGGGCTTGCGCTGATCGCGGGAGCCGCGTCGGGCGTCTTGGGCGCGTGGGGCTGGATCGGCGTCCTGCCTTTGCTGACCGGTGCGGTGAAAATCTGCCCGCTGTATTCGATACTCGGCATCAACACCTGCGGCAGCAAGTGAGTCAATCCGTACGGCGTAGAAGGTATTGAGGAACGAATTTAACCCACTCTAAACGCTGTCGGTGACCGGCGTGAGACCGGCCGGCAACGGCCGACGCGCCTCTTCGGTCCGGGAACGAAGTATTCGCACGACTGCCGCAACTATCACATTCACCCATCCGGTGTATAATGCCGCCATCCCAGCGAACGGAGTCTTCCATGTCTCGATTCATCCAGTTGTTTCTCGTCACCTTGCTCAGCAGTATGTTGCTGGTCACCCACGCCGAAGCCAAACGTTTTGGCGGCGGTAAGAGTTTTGGTCAACAAAGACAGAATATGGATCAGCAAATGGCGCCCAAGGCGCCGCCCGCCCAGTCCGGCGCCGCGGCCGCCCCCGCCGGTAACCGCTGGCTCGGACCTTTAGCCGGCCTGGCGGCGGGTGGTCTGCTGGCCGCCATGTTCATGGGCGGCGCCTTCGAGGGCATCAAGTTCATGGACATCGTTATGATGCTCGGTATCGCCGCGTTGATCTTCTTCGTGATACGGGCCATGCGCCGTCCGCGTCCCGCGCCGGCCATGGGTAATCTGCGCTATGCCGCGCATGGACCCGCGCCGGTGCTGGAGTCCCTGCCTGAGCAACCCGCCGGCCGTCTTGGCGGCGGATCGCGGGCTTTTAGCGCTCGTCCATCTTGGTTCGATGAAGAGAATTTCACGCGGCTCGCCAAGGGCCACTTCATTCGCTTGCAAGCCGCCAACGACGCCGGCGATTTGAACGATATCCGCGAATACACCACGCCGGAGGTCTACGCCGAGATCAGTCTGCAAATCCAGGAAAGAGGCGATGCCCCGCAACATACCGACGTGCTCAGCGTCGACGCGCAGGTATTGGATGTCGTCACCGCGGGCGATGTGGTCACCGCCAGCGTGCGCTACACCGGTCAACTTCGGGAAAATGCCGATGGACCGGTCGAGTCCTTCGATGAAATCTGGCACGTGCAGCGTTCGCTGAGCGAGGCCAATGCCAACTGGTACATCGCCGGTATTCAGCAGACCCCGCTGTCGATGGCGCTGACCAAGTCGGCAAGGTAATCCCGCCCCTGCTATCGACCCGCCTTGCCAAAGGCCGCGAAATTCATATCGCGCCTCGAGCAAGACGGGTTGGTTTATCCCCGTCAATCCGGCATCGAGTCGACTCAAATATTTGTCCCCCGCCGCGCCGCGTGATGGCGCAGATGATCTTCGATGAAGGTCGAGATGAAGAAATAGCCGGGGTCATCACCGGCGTGACGGCGCAGGGTGAAGGTTTGGCCGGTGCTGTTGCAGGCGGCCTCGAAGATCTCCGGATGCAACTGCTCGGTGAGAAATTTATCGGCCAAATCTTGGTCGATCAAGATAGTCCGATTAAAAGGGGCACGCTTCACTCATTGGCTGGCGTCATCGTCGCGCCAGGTTTCGCGTTCCTTCGATTTTTATGATGAGTGGCGGCGGTCAACAAGTCGCTTTAACAACCGGCCCCTACGCCAAGCTGTTCGGTGCGGACCCGCCCATCATTGGAGAGGGTCACTCGCCGAGTCCTAGCCACATTGCCGGTATCCCGAAAGCAGAATATGTCATTGGATCCTCCTGATTGGCCGTTGGGTTGAAAAGCGATTACAGCTCGGCCACTGGTGATCTGGAAACGGGTGGGTAGTACGGGGTTGTTTTGCAGCAGCCTATCGGTGCCATTGTCAAAAGCGTTGTTGCTATTGGTGTCGGTAAACACCATCCAGCCTTGATGCCAGTCGGCGCTGGCGGCGCAGACGGTTCCGTTGGGAGTGGGGCAAAGCGTGACGTTTTGCAAACGCTTCACCGATTCACTCCGCGCCAAATAGAGCGAGGCCACGAAATAATTGACCTCGGTGCTCATCCGGTTGCGGACGATGAAGTCGTTCAGGGAAGGCACGGCCCAGGCGAACAGGATGGCGGCGATGGCCAGGGTGATCATGGCTTCGACCAAGGTGAAGCCATGTTGCCTGCGGCGGCGGATGGTCGTTGGATATGCCATGTTTCCCCCTTGCGGGCCTGGCCGCTGTTAGTTGCTTAGCACGGTTTTGATACGACGGAGAGCTTCCTGCAAGGTGACCATGTCGGTGGCGAAAGACAGGCGTAAATAACCGGGTGCCCCGAAGGCCGAGCCCGGTACCAACGCCACCCCGGCCTCGTTCATGAGATGTTCGGCCAATTCCACGTCATTATTCACCCCCGGCGTACGCATAATCAAGCCTTCGACCTGGGGCAGGGTGTAAAACGTGCCCTGGCCGGGCAGGCAGCGTACCCCGGCGATGCCGTTGAGTTCGCCGACTATGTAGTCATGCCGTTCCTTGAAGGCCTTACACATGCGGGGGATGAACGACTGGTCGCCCTCCAGGGCGGCCTGGGCCGCGACCTGGGAAATGGAGGTGGGATTGGAGGTGCTTTGCGACTGGATATTCTTCATGGCCTCGATCAGCGGCGCCGGACCGGCGGCGTAGCCGATGCGCCAGCCGGTCATGGCATAGGCCTTGGATACGCCGTTGAGGACGATGCTGCGTTCGTAGAGGTCAGGGCAGGCATTGAGGATGTTGACGAAAGGCTGCTGGGTCCAGAGGATATGTTCGTACATATCATCGGTGGCGATCAGTACTTTGGGATGGCGGCGCAGCACCTCGCCCAGGGCCGTCAGTTCCTCGCGGGTATAGGCCACCCCGGTGGGATTGGAGGGACTGTTGATGACCACCAGCCGGGTCATCGGCGTAATGGCCGCCTCCAATTGAGCCGGCGTGATCTTGAATTCCTGCTCGATGCCCGCATAGATAACTACCGGCACGCCGTCGGCCAGCAACACCATGTCCGGATAGGACACCCAATAAGGGGCGGGGATGATGACTTCGTCGCCCGGATTCAGCAGGGCCTGGACCAGATTGAAGAAGCTTTGTTTGCCGCCCACCGAGACCAGCACTTGATTGGTTTGGTAGTTCAGGCCGTTTTCCCGGGCGAATTTGGCCACGACCGCGCGCCGCAGCTCGGGTGTGCCGCCCACGTCGGTGTATTTGGTGAAACCGGACTCGATCGCCTTGATCGCCGCTTGTTTGATGTGATCGGGGGTATCGAAGTCCGGCTCGCCCGCCCCGAGGCCGATGATATCCTTGCCAGCCGCGCGTAATGCAGCGGCACGGGCGGTGATGGCGAGGGTGGGCGAGGGCTTGATGCGCTGTACGCGGGTGGATAATAAAACGTCCAATTTCTTTTCCAGTTCTAATCCAAACAGGATGCGTACTATACTTGAATGCCGCTTTTCACTGAATCCCCATGACAAAAACTTTTGAGATTTCCGCCCAATTCGCCCCTGCCGGCGACCAGCCGGAGGCTATCCGCACCCTGGTCGCGGGGCTGCGGGCCGGCCTGGCCGGCCAGACCCTGCTGGGCGTAACCGGCTCGGGCAAGACCTACACCATCGCCAATGTTATCGCGCAGGTGCAACGGCCGGCCCTGATCCTGGCGCCCAACAAGACCCTGGCGGCCCAACTCTACGGCGAGATGCGGGACTTCTTCCCTCAAAACGCCGTGGAATATTTCGTTTCGTATTACGACTACTACCAGCCCGAGGCCTATGTGCCGTCCTCGGATACGTATATCGAGAAAGACGCCTCCATCAACGAACACATCGAGCAGATGCGGCTGTCGGCCACCAAGGCGTTGATGGAGCGGCGCGACGTCATCATCGTCGCCACCGTATCCTGCATCTACGGCCTCGGTGACCCGAGTGCGTATATGAGCATGTTGTTGCACCTCTCGCGCGGCGAGGTCATCGATCAACGCGCCATCCTGCGGCGCTTGGCCGAGTTGCAGTACACCCGCAACGACGTCGAATTGCGCCGTGCCACCTACCGCGTGCGCGGCGAGGTCATCGACATCTTCCCGGCGGAGTCCGAGGCGGAGGCGGTGCGGGTGGAGTTGTTCGACGAAGAGATCGAAAATATCAGCCTCTTCGATCCCCTCACCGGCGTGGTGATACGCAAGCTGCCGCGCGTCAGCATTTATCCGAAGAGTCATTACGTCACGCCGCGCGATAAGGTGCTGGAGGCGGTGGAGCGCATCAAGCCGGAATTGAAAGAGCGGCTGGCGCAACTGCGCGAGGCCAATAAACTGGTGGAGGCGCAGCGGCTCGATGAACGCACCCGTCTCGACATTGAAATGCTGGTGGAACTGGGGCAATGCCCCGGTATCGAAAATTACTCGCGCCATCTGGCGGGCCGCGCCGCGGGCGAGCCGCCGGCGACCTTGTTCGATTATCTGCCCGATGACGCCCTGCTTGTCGTCGATGAGAGCCACGTGAGTATTTCGCAATTGGGCGCGATGTACAAAGGCGATCGCTCACGCAAACAAAATCTGGTGGAATACGGTTTCCGTTTGCCCTCGGCCATGGACAACCGGCCGCTGCGTTTCGATGAATTCGAGGCGCGGCGGCCGCAGACGATTTTCGTTTCCGCCACCCCGGCGGATTACGAGCGCGCCCACTCCGACCAAATCGCCGAGCAAGTCGTGCGGCCCACGGGGCTGGTCGATCCGCAAATTATCATTCGTCCCGCGGTGAGCCAAGTCGATGATCTGCTCTCAGAGATCAACAAACGAGTGGCGGTGGGCGAGCGGGTACTGGTGACCACGCTCACCAAACGTATGTCGGAGGATCTTACCGAGTACCTGGCCGAGCACGGGGTGCGGGTGCGTTATCTCCACTCCGATATCGAGACGGTGGAGCGGGTGGAGATCATCCGCGACCTGCGCCTCGGCGGCTTCGATGTGTTGGTCGGCATCAATCTCTTGCGTGAGGGGCTGGATATCCCCGAGGTCTCGCTGGTGGCGATACTCGATGCCGATAAAGAGGGTTTTCTGCGCTCCGAGCGCTCGCTGATTCAGACCATCGGCCGCGCCGCGCGCAACCTCAACGGCACCGCGATTCTGTACGCCGACCGCATCACCGGCTCCATGCAGCGCGCCATCGACGAGACCGAGCGCCGCCGCAATAAACAGCTGGCTTATAATGAGCTGCATGGCATTACCCCGCGTGGCATCCAAAAGGCGATCACCGATGTGATGGAGGGCGCCCACCCCGGCGCGCCCGATAGCGCGCGCCACTACGCCAAAGTGGCGGAGGCGGCCTTGGAATACGCGGCCTTGTCACCCGACAAACTGGCGCAAAAAATCAAAAAACTTGAACAGCAGATGTACCAACACGCCCGGGATTTGGAATTCGAACAAGCGGCGCGGCTCCGCGATGAAATACACCAGTTACGCGAGCGGGCCTTGGTGCAACCGGTATGAGATTGGGCACCTGATGGCGTAACCGCGCGCACGGTGTTTGGCAGCTTGAAACAAACCATTGAGCGCTTCGAGGAAGCCGTTGGTTTTCTGTGTGTCATGGACGGGGGTGCCTATCCGCGGAGCCAGGATGCGCAAAGCCGCTACCGCTGACCAAGTCGATGCGGATGGAGAGTCGCTTCTGTTCGGCATCGAAATCGACGCACTTGATGTACCAAGGGTTGGCAATGCCCGGAGCGCTTCAAAGACTTGATTCTGCATCGTCGTTCCCGGCGCAGGCACCCACACCGCCAGACCTTACAACCGTTCTAAAGCCGACATCACAATCTGCGTCAGCGCCGGTTGCTTTTGGGGATGGAACGCGGATTGGACGCCGCTTGCGCTCTCAAAATGAGGGAACCTTTTGCCGTCGCGCCTCCCACCACGACGCGGCGAGCAACACGCTCATATCAAGGACGACGTAGAGGACGATGGATCCGATCGGTGGGTTGGTGGTGGAAAGCAGGCCGAAGGGCGCGGCGGGCCAGTGCCAGCAGCCGAAGGCGGTGCCGACCACTTCCACGAACAGTACCGGGATGGGCATGAACATGTACAACAAGCGATTGCGCCAACGCAGCAATAGCACGGTCATCAGCAGGCCCAGTACGGCGGAGAGGGTATCGCCCCACAGCAGCAGCGCACCGACGATCAAACCGAAATAGGTACCGCAGCCCACGCTAACGATAGCGCGGCGATGACGTTCGATCCAGCTGAGGCGCAGGATCTGAAAACCGCTGCCGATGACGATGGCGTGACCCAGCGGAACGTACAGCGGCACGTAGTCCTTTCGGTAAATCCACACCTCCATGACCATGCTGCCGATGAGCTCACCGGCGGCGGAGATGAGTACCGCCAGCCACATCATACGCTGCAGCGGCCGGTCATCCAGAGTGCGCAGCATCGCAGTGAAATAAATCGCGGCAATAATATTGGCGAGCCACTGGCCATCCAGCCTGTGCCCGTGCAGCCACGTCGAATCCAGGAAAAGGATCAGTAGGGTGCTGGGCACGAAGGTGTAGAACGACCAGTGCGGGCGGCGGGTCGAGTATTTTTCTGCACTCATCAGCGTGGTGTGTCGCGTTTAAGGCCGCGGCAGCTGAACAACTTTCGCATGCCCAGTCTCTCTGGCTGACGCGCCGTTGTCGGTGCAGTAAACAGAGAGCGAGGCAATGAAACTGCCGCGCACATCAACGCGAAACGACTCACGACAATACTCATCCTTTCCGGTTCGAAACCAGCGTTCTTCTAACAGCCTGCTGAAAAACCGCCTCATTCCTGCCCCTCATGCTGCGTCAGCATGAAGAGGAGAGCGTTTATTGTCGATTTTCACCAACATGACTCACATCTTCTCGAACATGTATGGCTT
>JAHFRV010000042.1 GCA_023266095.1 Gammaproteobacteria bacterium
CAGCGCCCACACCTGATCCGTGATGTCGTGTCGCCGGTACGCTTCTGTCATCGCCACTTCCCATGCCTTTAGAAGAAGTGATCTTCTCACATTTTATATCTCGTGACGACACTATCTAGGGTAAAGAGGGGTTTAACCGCCAAGAGCGCCGAGTGGTTTCGATTTTCATGCGAATGATTTTTTTGGCCTGCCGCGTGTCTTGGCGGTTGATGACTTTTTCCAAAGATTTCTTCGGAACAATGGAGTGAGATCATGACCCAAATCAACCTCATGGCCCTGCGCCATTCCGCGTTCTACAGTCCTTACTTGATGACCATCGCGGGCGGATATCTGCGCGACGAGGGACTGGAGCCACGGTACTCCCTCGCCACGCCCGAACACGGCGTGGTGGAGGCTATTCGCGCCGGCGACTGCCATGTCGCGCAATCGGCGGTGGCGACTTCGTTCGCGGCGTTGGAACGCGGTGAGACCCTTGATATCGTTCACTTCGCGCAGATCAACGGTCGCGACGGTTTTTTCCTGGCCGCCCGCAAGCCTGATCCCTACTTCAGCTGGGACAAACTTGTCGGCCAGCGCGTACTGGTCGACCATTTTTTTCAACCCCTGGCGATGTTCAAATACGCCCTGCACCGGATGGGCGTAGATTACGCGGCGCTGCAAGTGATAGACGCCGGGGAGGTGGAGGCGATGGAGCGGGCCTTCCGCGCTGACGCGGCGGATTATGTCCATTTGCAAGGTCCGCTACCGCAGCAGTTGGCGCATGAGGGCATCGCCTACGTGGTCGCAACGCTGGGCGATGCGGTAGGACCGGTGGCCTTCAGCAGTCTGTGCGCGTCGCGTGACTGGCTGGGCTCGGACATGGCGCGCGCCTTCATGCGCGCTTATCACAAGTCCGTGGGCTATGTGATAGCCGCGCCGGCGGAAGAAATCGCGGCGCGTATGCACGAGGTGGGATTTTTCATCACCATCCACCGCAATGTGTTGACGGAAACCATCAACGCGTATCAGCGGCTGGGCTGTTGGGAAGCCGACCCGATGATCTCACGCCACGGCTATGAAAACCTGTTACGGGTATTCCGCCACAGCGGTTTGATTCAACGCGACCACGCTTATGAACTGGCGGTGGTGCCGCCGCCGGGGTGGGGCATACGGGCGGCGGCGTCCGGTCGAGGAGCGCCGCCGGCGGCGGGGGATTAATAACGGCCGTGGGTCTTGTTGATGTAGTTGCTGAGCTGCTGGGTTTCCTGGTTCATGCGCATCAAATTGCTGTGGGTGATGCGGAACAGGGCGCGCATGACTTTGTAGACGATGCGCGGATGTGTTTCCAACAACGATTCGAAAGAGTCGGGTTCCAGGGTGAAAACCGTGGCAGGGCCTAAGGCGCGCAAGGTGGCTTTACGTGGAGCGCGATCGACGAAGGCGCGGGTGCCGGCACATTCGCCCTCGATCATGGTGTAGACCGGCTGATCGACCCCGTCGATATTGCTGAGCACGCTGAGCTTGCCCTCGGCCAGCACGAACAGGGTTTGCGCCGCGCCGCCTTCCGCGGTCAGCAGTTCGCCGTCACGTAGATGGCGCACGCCCATGGTTTCCGCCAGCACCTTGGCTTCGTCCTCGTGAAGTTCGGCTCCGAGAGCCGAGGTGCGGACTTTGTTGTACTCCGGTTGATCGCTCATGTCTTCAGTCTCCTGTCAGTGCCTGGGTCGAGGGACCCCATTCTAATGCAATTAGGCGGCGCGCCGCCGCCTGCTTTGTTTAAGCAGCCCCTGATTTATTCAGAGGTTCAGCGGCACAGGGATGTGCCGCCATTTTCAATGGCGGTTAGCCATTGAAAATGAAGGAGAGCGAAAATCATATTTTTTGCTTTCCGTGCTCTGAAAATACCAGGATGGAATTATTCAGAGCTTCTTTAATAATATAACGCTGGTTTTCCCGACTAGTCGATGAGGTGTTGAGCTGATTTCGTTAATCGACCTGATAACCGCGCCCGGCGTGGTCGGCCCGCTGGCTAAGGCGGTCCGGCCCCAGCGGGTCGCCGTGACCCTGGCCCCGGAGAGCTGCTACACTAGCGCAATTTTCTAATCCCCATGATTTTTGAGGCAGGCATGGCTGGGCATAGCAAATGGGCCAATATCCAGCACCGCAAGGGCGTGCAGGACGCCAAGCGCGGCAAGCTGTTCACCAAACTGATACGTGAGATCACCGTCGCGGCCCGCATGGGCGGAGCGGACGCGGCGTCCAACCCCCGTCTGCGCACCGCCATCGACAAGGCCCTCGACGGCAACATGACCCGCGACACCGTCGAGCGCGCCATCAAGCGCGGCGGCGGTGAGCTGGACGGGCAGAACTACGAAGAGGTGCGCTACGAGGGCTACGCCCCCGGCGGGGTGGCGGTGATGGTGGATTGCATGACCGACAACCGCCACCGCACCGTGGCCGATGTGCGTTATGCCTTCAATAAATGCGGCGGTAATCTCGGCACCGACGGCTCGGTGGCTTATCTCTTCACCAAGATCGGCGTACTCGCTTACCCCGCCGGCAGCGATGAAGACCGGATCATGGAAGTCGCGTTGGAGGCGGGCGCCGACGACATCGTGAACCATGAAGACGGCTCGCTGGAAGTATTGGCCGCGCCGGAGCGGTTCGAGGCGGTGAAGACGGCGCTGCTGGCGGCGGAGCTGATGCCGGAATCCGCCGAAGTAACCCTGCGCGCCGCCGTCAGTGTCGGGTTAGGTGTCGAGGACGCGGCGAAGATGGTAAAGATGGTGGAGATGCTGGAAGATCTGGATGACGTGCAGAACGTTTATTCCAACGCGGACATTTCCGAAGAGGTGTTGGCGGCGATCGAATGAGAGGATTATTGATGCCTCAAATCGAAACAGGAGTCAACATGAAACTGAAATGTATTGTTAGTGCTTTGATATTTTCATGCGCGGGAAGTATTGCTGCGAGTGAGAGTAATGGCAAAGTCATAGATTATTGGATTCATAACAACCACGATAGCTTCGCATTTAGTATTGAGAACCAAACGGGAAGGCCACCCTGCGCGACCTTTGGAAGCCCGTCGGGAAGATATGTTGTGGATACAAGAACTGAAAGAGGGAAAATAGTTGTTTCGGCAATTATGGCTGCAAAAGTAAGCGGATCAAATGTCAGAGCAGCCGGCTCCAACTTGTGCAATTACTATGGCGATTCGGAAGATCTTGTATGGGTGCATGTTAAATAGTTGCAACAAGGCCAGCAGTTCACTGCGTTTCGGGCTTGCCGATTAGTCTCGCTATGGTTTGTTAGGTTTAAGCTTGGGGAGAGTGAGGGATGAGGAATCACTGCGCTTTGAAGTATTTTAACGCGCATCGCGAAATGCGAAACCCACAAGCCTGTAGGTCGCCATGCGTATTCTAGGCATCGATCCGGGTTCGCGCGTCACGGGTTACGGCCTCATCGAACTGCGCGGCCGCCAGGCGGTGTATCTGGCCAGCGGCTGCGTGCGGATGGCGGACGAAGCATTTCCCGAGCGGCTGCGCATCATCTTTGAAGGTTTGGGCCGCATCGTCGCGGAATACCAGCCCGACGAGGTGGCGATAGAAAAGGTCTTCATGCAGATCAATGTCGATTCCGCCCTCAAGCTGGGTCAGGCCCGCGGCGCGGCCCTCTGTGCGGTAATGAATCAAGACCGGCCGGTGGCGGAATATTCCGCTACCCAAATCAAACAGGCCCTGGTAGGACGGGGCCGGGCGGCTAAGGAACAAGTGCAACATATGGTGAAGGCCTTGCTGCAACTTTCAGACACCCCGCAGGCCGACGCGGCCGACGCGCTGGCCTGCGCCCTCTGCCACGGCCACACCCGTCAGACGTTGGCGGCGCTGCCCGCCGCGACACGCGGCATGCGCGCGGGGCGCTGGCGATGATCGGCCGGCTGCGCGGCAGACTGCTGGAGAAGCAGGCCCCCCATGTGCTGATTGACGTGCAGGGGGTGGGTTATGAAGTCGAGGTGCCGCTCACCACCTATTTCCAATTGCCGGCGCTGGGCGACGAGGCGGTGCTGCACACCCACCTCATCGTCCGCGAAGACGCCCACATCCTCTACGGCTTCGCCGGCGAGAACGACCGCGCGTTGTTCCGCGATTTGATCAAGGTCAACGGCGTGGGCGCCAAGCTGGCGGCGGCGATTTTGTCCGGCATCGCGGTGGATGATTTCGTGCGCTGCGTGCGCGACAACGACGTGGCCCGCCTCACCCGCTTGCCCGGCGTCGGCAAGAAAACCGCCGAGCGTCTGGTGATGGAGATGCGCGATCGGCTCAAGGCCAAGGCGGAAAGCCTGTCGCTGACCAAGGCCGAGACGGCGGCGGGCGCCGCGCCGCCGGCATCCACCGCGGTGAACGACGCGATCAGCGCCTTGGTGGTGCTGGGCTACAAACCGCCCGACGCCAGCCGCATGGTGTTGCGCATCGATACCGAAGGTTTGGAGTGCGAAGAGATCATCCGCCGCGCCTTGCAAAGCGGCTTGAAAGGCTGATGCTCATTGGGTTACTCCGCCTCGATCGTACTGAAGCTTGATTTAAATTTGTTTAAGGTCGTATAGGTTTAAAGGTTGTATAAATGACTACTGTTTTTACCATAGGCTACGAAGGATTGGATATCGATGCGTTTATGTCGCTGCTGATCGAGCACGACATCGACATGGTTATTGATGTCCGCGAGCTGCCCCTGTCGCGCAAGCCGGGTTTCTCGAAGAAAGCTTTGGAGAACCTGCTCAACCTCTCCGGCCGCGAGTACGTTCACATGGTGAAACTCGGTTGCCCTAAGTCGATCCGCAACCGCTATCGCGAAGACGGAAACTGGAAGCGTTACACGGAGGGCTTCCTCAAATATTTAAAAACTCAAGGGGAGGCTATCGCTGATCTTTCGTCATTGGCAGCGTCGTCGAACTGCGCGCTACTCTGCTACGAGGCTGACTCCAATTTCTGCCATCGCTCGATGGTGGCCAACGCGGTCAAAGACTATTGCGGTATGCGGATCACGCACATAAAGGCCGCCCACGCTAAAACAGCGAGCCCTGCATCGCTTCGCCTCGCTTACGCTGAGGCGGGTAAATGAGGCTGATGATCAACCACTGGTCTTGGAACCGGTGCTGATTGCCCATGAGAAACCTCAAATCCCTGCTTATCAGTTCGACCGCGAGCTTTGCCCGAAATGGCTTTTCCCAGTCGGCTCCGTGACGCTCTCGGCAGGTCCAGAAGAGAGCGCCCGCTTCCCAATCCACAATTTTGTGCTTGAATGATTTCTCACCGTCGGGCGTATCACAGGCATATCGATAGTAGAAATCGAACGGTACTTTTCGCAGCGTTTTCGTAATTTTCTTGATCTCGGTGTCGCTGAATAGCTGCCCTTGCGTTTCGTAACGCAGTAGCTTCTCGCGTTCCTCATCGGTCCAGTCGGTGTTTTTTGCCTCGACAATCTCCAGGGCCAATATCTTCTTCGGGCGTATTAACGCGAGCGATAGCGCGGTTTCAGCCCGACTGGCTTCGATGTCATCAAAGCTCGTGAAGGTTGGCAATTTCTCGATCCAGGGCCACCGTGCATCCCATTCCTTCTTGGTATCGATTACCTCGCCACACGTAATCGTGTCCACGAAGAGCTTATGGCTTTCGATTCGGTGATCCTTGTTCGCTTTCTCAATGCGCACTTCAATCCACTGCCACTTCTTAAACTTCTGGCCTTCCTCGATCAGCCGGAACAGCACGGGATACAAGCGCCTCATAGCGCCTTGTTCATTGATGCCCGCTACGCAAGATGTCTCGACGTGCCGTGCGCTAGGAGAAGGGTAGGTCTTGGCTAAAATCAAGATTCGTTCAACTCTCGTTACCATCCGATCCCCCCGTCGCTATGAGTGAGTTATCCTTTAACCTGGTAACGGAGATAATCCGTCAGCCTTTTCGACTCCACAATCTCATCGTGTGGTATCAAAAGATATTTCCACGGCTTGCTGCTGACCTCCGCAGCATAATCCGAGGCGTATTTGCACCAACGTACCGCGGCTTCCGCCTTGACCTGAACCTCTTGGGTATCCATGTCGCTGCGTGCTTTGATTTCTACCATCAATATCGCCGGATCCATTTCCACGACGAAGTCCGGAATATATTCCGGCTGCTCCGTCCCCAGCTTGTAATAAATCTGGAATTGGCCCTTCGCCGGTTTGAACCACTTCAAGGCATCGCGCTCCAGGATGATGGCGAAGCGCCGCTCAGTATCCGAGTCGAACTTCTGGAGCGGATATAAGCAGCGCGCGAAGCCGCCGAACAGCATCTGTTTGATACGGCCGGTTTCGGTCACTGTCTCCCGGAAGTGGTGGGCCGTCTGGCCTGCCGTGGCGGTGTAGTTGCACGGCTTGAGTTCGGTGAAGCCACGACTAACTTGCACCTCGTACTCGGTTGCTTCCTCCCAGAAGTGAGCCATCATCTCAGCCCGAATCAATCGAGCCAACTCTGCCCCGTAGGTGTCGAAGACCTCGTGAAGCTCGTTCTCCGAGTAGTTCTGCGCTTTGTAGTGAGCGACTGCCTGCCCCGCCAAGTCATATAGCAGATCCGCCTGCGTGAAGTAGTCAATGTCGTCAAAGTCGATCAATTTCTTGACGATGTAGTCTTCGAAGCGTGGTTCGCTAACGCTCGCCTCTCGACTCATGGTGAACTGACGATTCGTACGCAGTTCCTGGCCCACGATCTCACGCTGGCCAGGCTGGAAATTGGGAAGCGAGCCCAGCTTAAACGGATGAAACCCGGTGGTAAGGCAGGCGCAGGCCGCGCCCGATGGACTGCTCGATCAGCGTGCGGGCATTAGCCGCACGCAGCGGCACGATGGTATAGAGGTTGGTTACGTCCCAGCCCTCCTTGAGCATGTTGACGTGAATCACGATCTCGGTCGGCTCGTCCACGCTCTCCACGGTCAGCAGGCGCGTGATCATTTCCTCTTCTTCCGCGTCGGTACGGCTGGAATCCACCTGAATCACCTTGCCCTGGTAGCGCCCCTCGTAGAAGGCTTCCGACTCCAGAAGCGCCAAGAGTTGCCCCGCGTGCGTGGTATCGCGAGCGATGACGAGCATAAAGGGCTTGACCGGCTTGACACCGTTCTCGCGGGCGTAGGTGAGCAACTCGACTTTGGTCGTCTCGTGCAGGCGCACGCCGTCTTCCAGCTTCGTCTTCTCGATCTCCTCGGATGTGTGCGCCTTGGCGTCGAAGTTGCGCTGGGTGACCACGGCCGGCTCCTTGACGAAACCATCCTCCATCGCCCGCGCCAGCGGGTAGTCCATCACCACGTTCCTGAACGGCACCGGCCCACGGCTGGACTCGACGAACGGCGTCGCCGTCACTTCCAGACCAAATAGCGGCTTGAGCTCGTTGATAGAGCGGACCCCTGCGCTGGCCCGGTAACGGTGTGACTCGTCCATCAGCAGCACGAGGTCAGTCAGGTTCGCGAGATGGTTGAAGTAGCTGTCGCCCAGTACTTCCCTCATCCGCTTGATGCGCGGCTCCTTGCCGCCCCGAACCTCGGAGTTGATCTTGGAGATGTTGAAGATGTTGATGCGCACGTCATGAGCGAAGCCCGTCGGCTGCTCATCCACCGCAGCGCCGGTCTGGTCGTAGTTGTCGCCGGTGATGATCAGCGGTGGCCGCTGCGCGAATTCGGCTATCCCCTTGAACACGTACTTCGGCGTGTTACGTGTGAAGTCCGTGATGAGCTTGTTGTAGATCGTCAGGTTGGCCGTAGCGGTGGCAGCGGCCGATGCGCTGTTCGATGCGCTGCGGGTTCCAGGGCAGGTCATAGTTGATGACCAGGGAGCAGAACTGAAGGTTGATGCCCTCCGCACCGGCCTCGGTCGCGATCATGACGGTGCCGCGTTCCTTGAAGTGCTCGACCAGCGCGGCGCGCGTGTCGGCGGTTTTGGAGCCCGTAACCCGGTCGGTGCCTTGGTGGCGTTTCAGCCAGTCTTTATAGATGGCCTGGGCGCGGGCGTCGCTGTTGGTGCCGTTGAACAAGACGATGCCTGCGCCGTAGCGCGTGTCGGCGAGCAGAGAAAGGAGGTATGCCTGCGTGCGCTTGGACTCGGTGAAGATGATGGCCTTCTTCGCCGCGCCCAGCCGCTCCAGCTCCGCGAACGCGCGCTCGAGGGCGGTGAGCAGCGCCTTGCCTTTGGCGTTTTCGCGGATGTGAGTTGCGAGGTTCTTGAAGTGGCGAAGCTCAGCGATTTCCTGAGCGATGGCGTCGCGTTCGTCTTTCCTCAAGTCCGCTTCCGCGTGCGGGAGCGCAGATTCGCCAGCCCACTCGTCCGCGGTCTCATCCAGCGATTCGTAGTCCTCGTCCAATTCGTCGGCGAGGTCAGTGTCGGCGGGAGCGTCGTCGAGGACGCTTTGCAGACGATTGGCCATCGTCTCCAACGCGCCGGCGATTGCGTGCGTGGAGGAGGCGAGCAGCTTCCAGAGCACCATGGAGATCAGCTGGCGCTGGCTGTCCGGCAGGGCTTTGAGGTTGGGTCTGCGCAGATAATCGGCCACCAGGGCCGACAGCTCGCGTTCTTCGTCCGTCGACGTGAACTCTTCAACGATTGCCCTGCGTGCCGTGTAAGACACGTAGGGCTGCACCTGCCAGCGCAAGGTGCGCTTGCATACCGGGGCGAGGCGGGCTTTCAGATTCTTGAATGCCTGCTCTGTGCTCGGATTGCCGAACTGCGCCCGGAAACTGTCGAGATCGCCGAAAACCCGGTCGTCGATGACACTGACAAGACCATAAAGCTCGAGTAGCGAGTTCTGAAGCGGGGTCGCGGTGAGCAGCACCTTGGAATGCACGCGCGCCAGTGCGTCCTTGAGCGCGCGGGCGATGACGTTACCGGTTTTATAAACGTTGCGCAGGCGATGAGCTTCGTCCATCACCACGAGGTCCCAGTCGATTTCCTTGACATCGTCCGCCTTGGATTTCGCGAATTGATACGAGCAAATGATCGGGCCCGCAGTCAGAAAGGGGTTCTGACGGTCTTGCTTGCGGATCGTGTTATAGCTCTTCGCTTCCAGAATCAGGCCTTGCAGGCAGAACTTACCTGCAACTTCTGATGCCACTGCTTGCGCAAGTTGGCTGGGACGATGATCAGGATGCGGCGCCGCCGCTCGGCCCAGCGCTGCGAAATGACGAGTCCGGCTTCGATGGTCTTTCCAAGTCCGACCTCGTCGGCGAGGATCACCCCGCGGGAGAGGGGGTTCTTGCAAGCGAACAGCGCGGCCTCGACCTGATGGGGATTGAGGTCCACCTGCGAGTCGACCAAGGTCGAGGCAAGGGATTCGACCGTGTCACTTGCGGCGCGGCGGGTTAACAGCCAGGCGTAGTACTGGCTTTGGTGGGGCGTAAGCAAACGGCGCGACATTAGGTGATTAACTCTAAGTTAGGCGCGTGCAGTTGCCTCAGTCCATGGTTAACTGAGAGGGTTTGTTTATGCACCAGACTTGAGTGCAGAATTTTCCCTCCTCTAGAACTGATTCTGCAATCCATCGGCCGATTTTTCGCTAATATTCGCTAACATAGGAGGCCGTTTTCTTTATATGTGTCCGCACGCTGGCGCGGGTGCCGTGCTTCGGCGAACAGCTTCTTCGTGTCGGTTCGACCGCGGCCAGACACACGTTAACCGGGTTGTTATAGCGATACAAGGGATAAGTGTTCTTGCCTAAGGCTGCCACCGAGATGCCAGACCCACGCCGCATTATGCTGCGGGTCAGGGTCGAGATCCGCGCTTCGCAGGGGCGGGTTTAAAGGCTGATATTTCTCGGCGATGCGGCCGTCAAGACTTGCGACACGCAGGGTGACAGGGCATCATCCGTCACAGACTTGGACCTCGATACTATGATTCAGCAAGACCGCCTTACCGCAGCGCAAGCCCGTCCCGAAGACGAGGTCATCGACCGCGCCATCCGTCCCAAGGCCCTGGCCGATTACGTCGGCCAGCCGGCGGTGCGCGAGCAGATGGAGATCTTCATCCACGCCGCCCGCAAACGCGGCGAGGCGCTGGACCATACCCTCATCTTCGGGCCGCCCGGCCTCGGCAAAACCACGCTCGCCCACATCATTGCCAACGAGCTCGGCGTGAATCTGCGCCACACCTCCGGCCCGGTGCTGGAACGGGCCGGCGACCTCGCCGCGCTGCTCACCAATCTCGAACCGCGCGATGTGTTGTTCGTCGATGAAATCCATCGTTTGAGTCCGGTGGTGGAAGAAGTGTTGTACCCGGCCATGGAGGACTACCAGCTCGACATCATGATCGGCGAAGGCCCCGCCGCGCGTTCGATCAAGCTCGATCTGCCACCCTTCACCCTGGTGGGGGCGACCACCCGCGCTGGTCTGTTGACTTCACCTTTGCGCGACCGCTTCGGCATCGTCCAGCGCCTGGAGTTTTACAGCACCGAGGATTTGATCACCATCGTGCAGCGCTCTGCGGCGATTTTGGGCCTGGGTCTCGATCGCGAGGGCGCGATTCAGATCGCCCGCCGCTCACGGGGCACGCCGCGCATCGCCAACCGCCTGCTGCGGCGGGTGCGCGATTACGCCGAGGTCAAGGCCGACGGCCGCATCAGCGGCGGCGTGGCGGATCTGGCCTTGAATATGCTGGACGTCGATGGCGAAGGCTTCGACATGATGGACCGCAAGCTGCTGCTCACACTCATCGACAAATTCGACGGCGGCCCGGTCGGCATCGACAGTTTGAGCGCCGCCATCGGCGAAGAGCGTGGCACCATCGAAGACGTGCTCGAACCTTTTCTCATCCAACAGGGGTTTCTCATGCGCACCTCGCGCGGGCGAGTGGCGACCCGCCATGCCTATCTGCACTTCGGCCTGCGCGTGCCCGCCGCGCTGGAGCGGGAAGAGGCGGCGCCGCTGCCGTTGTTCCCCGACGACACACTTTCCGGCTGACGGGGCTGCGGCCCGCGGCGTTTGCGGTTAGAATAGCCGCCGGGCTGGGGGCGTAGGGCGCGCGGCGATTTTTCATCAGGCGAAATTCTTGAACGCCGAACACGAGCGGGAAACCCGCATATTCGTCTGGCCGGTGCGGGTTTATTACGAAGACACCGACAGCGGCGGCGTGGTGTACTACGCCAACTATCTAAAATTCATGGAGCGTGCCCGCACTGAGTGGCTGCGCCACTGCGGGATCGAACAAGACGAACTTATCCAGCAGCATGATGTTATATTCGCGGTTCGCGCGGTGCAGGCGGACTATCTGCGGCCCGCGCGTTTCAACGACCTGCTGGCCGTCACGGCCGAGCTGAGCGTATTAGGCCGGGCCAGTTTATGCTTCACCCAGCATGTGCTGCGCCCCGGCGCGGCGTCTTCGAACCTGGCGGGTTTCATCACGCCAACCGTTTACCAAAGCATGCTCGCGGACAACGAAAACAGACTATGTATGGGACAGATCAAAATCGCCTGCCTTAAGGCCTCCACTTTGCGGCCCTGTTCTATTCCTGCTCATTTAATCACGGAGATAACGCGTGTCGGCTGATTTATCCTTCATCCATTTGATCGCCAACGCCAGCGTGTTGGTGCAGTTGGTGATGCTGCTGCTGCTGATCCTGTCGGTGTTGTCGTGGTTCATCATCTTTCGTAAACGCAGCGAGATGAAAAGCGCTCGTGAGACCGCGCAACAATTCGAAACCCGCTTCTGGTCGGGCGGCGACCTGGCTCAACTCTACCGCGAGGTGTCGTTGCGCCAAGGTCAGATGAACGGCATGGAAAATATTTTTCACACCGGCTTCAAGGAATTCGTGCGTATCCGTCAGCAGGGCAACGTTGACAGCCGGGAGTTGATGGAGAGCGTGCAGCGCGCCATGCGGGTAGCGCTCAACCGCGAGACCGAGCGGCTGGAACTGCACCTGCCGTTTCTGGCGACGGTGGGTTCCACCAGTCCCTATGTCGGCCTGTTCGGCACGGTGTGGGGTATCATGAATTCCTTTCGCGCCCTGGCCAATGTCAATCAGGCCAGCCTGCCGATGGTGGCGCCCGGCATCGCCGAGGCTTTGATCGCCACCGCCATGGGCCTGTTCGCCGCCATTCCGGCGGTCATCGCTTACAACCGCTATTCCACCGACCTGGAGCGCATCGTCAACCGCTATGACAATTTCCTGGAGGAGTTCTCCTCGGTGTTGCAGCGCCAGGCACGCTCGTGAGGCGCGGCCGAGCCGCAAGAGGACGTAAATAATGGCAGCCGGCAAACGCCAGAAAAAACGCTTGATGGCCGAGATCAACGTGGTGCCTTACATCGATGTGATGTTGGTACTGTTGATCATCTTCATGATTACCGCGCCGCTGCTGACGCAGGGTGTGAAAGTGGATCTGCCGCCAGCCGCCGCGCAACCCTTGGACGAGCAATCGAAGGAACCGCTGGTGCTGACCGTGGACGCGGCGGGTAAATATTACCTCGACATCGGCGGCAAGGAAGACCAGGCGGTGAGTGACGAACAAGTCGTGCAGCGGGTGGCGATCGTCTTGAAGCGCCAACCTGGCATCCCCGTGCTGGTACGCGGCGACAAAACGGCCAACTACGGACAGGTGTTGCGCGCCATGAGCCTCTTGCAACAGGCCGGCGCCCCCAGCGTAGGTCTATTGACCGAGCCGCCTCAGCCCGCCAAGCGACGCTGAGGCCGGGGTGACGATGAGCGGTGAACGAATACCATCATGCTGAAAGACCTGTTAAGTCATCCACGCGCTTTGCTGTTCGCGCTATTAGTACACGTAGTGCTGGTCCTGCTGTTGGTAGCCAGCGTGGAGTGGGTGGACAAGCCGCCGCCGTTGCAGGGCAGCGCGGAAATCGTGCAGGCGGTGGTGATCGACGAGCGCCAGCTCCGCGCGCAGAAACAGCGTAAACAAGATGAAGAGGCCGCGCGATTGCAGGCCATCGCCGCCGACGAACGCCGGCGGCGCGAGACGGAACAACAGCGGCAGGCGGAAGAACAGCGCCAGGCCGAAGCGGCGGAGCAGCAGCGGCAAGAGCAGCTGAAGACCGAGCAAGCTGTGGGGCAGAAAAAGCGTCAAGCGGAACAGCAGCGTTTGGCCGAGGCGGAGGCCAAACGTAAAATGGTAAACGAGCAGCAACGCAAGGCCGAGGCGGAGGCAAAACATAAGTCCGAAGCCGAGACCACGCGTAAAGCGGAAGAGGACGCCAAGCGCAAGGCGGCGATCGAGGCGAAACGCCAGGCCGAGGCCGACGCCAAGCGTAAAGCCGACGAAGACGCCAAGCGTAAAGCCGAGGAGGCGCGCCGGCAGCGTGAGGCCGAAGAGGCCTTGCAGCGGCAACTGGCCGAGGAACAGCGAGGGCGGCTGTCGCAATCGGCCATTGATCAGCAGGTGGCGATAATTCGGCAGAAGGTGGCGCGCAATTGGATACGTCCACCCAGCGCCCGCGCCGGGATGTCGTGCGAGGTAGCGGTACGATTGATCCCCGGGGGCGAGGTGGTTGAAGCGCGGGTGGTGAGGAGCAGCGGCGACGCGATGTTCGATCGCTCGGTGGAGGCCGCGGTGCTGAAAGCCTCACCTTTGCCCATGCCATCCGATCCGGGTTTGTTCGAGCAATTTCGTCAACTGCGTTTTGTGTTTAAGCCGGAGGGTTAGCTGTTGAAAGCGATAACGCGAGTTATGTTGGTCATAAGTGCGGTCAGTGCCTTGGTGCTGGGCACGAATGCACGTGCCGCCTTGACCATCGAAATCACCAAAGGCGTGGACAGTGCCTTGCCCATCGCCGTCGTGCCCTTCGGCGTGAGCGGTGATCCGCTGCTGCCGGTGGACGTGGCGGAGGTGGTGGCCGCCGACCTGAAACGCAGCGGCCGCTTCGCGCCCTTGCCGCGGCAGGACATGTTATCGCGCCCGTCGGAAACCGCGCAGGTCAATTTCCGCGATTGGCGTCTGGTCAACGTGGAGAGTCTGGTGATCGGCCGGGTCAACCGGGCGGGTGCGGGCTACACCGTGCAATTCCAGTTGTTCGATGTGTTTCGCGGCGTGCAGCTGGCGGGCTACAGCGTGCGCAGCGACGCCGATGGCCTGCGCCGCGCCGCCCATCAGATCGCCGATATCATTTATGAAACCCTCACCGGCGAGCCGGGCGCCTTTAATACCCGCATCGCCTACGTGACGGTCGCGCAACTCGCCGACGGCAGCCGGCGTTACGCGCTGGAGGTGTCCGACGCCGACGGTTACGATCCCAAGGCCGTGGTCAATTCCAAACAACCGCTGATGTCGCCGTCGTGGTCGGCGGACGGCAACCGGCTGGCCTATGTCACCTTCGAAAACAAACGTTCGCAGATCTACACGCAGAATCTGTTGACCGGACAACGGGAGTTGCTGGCCTCGTTCGTAGGCATCAACGGCGCACCCGCCTGGTCGCCCAACGGCCGCGAGCTGGCGCTGACTCTATCCAAGGACGGCAATCCGGAGATTTATGTCATGAATGTCGCCAGCAAACAGCTACGGCGGGTGACCGAGAGTCTCGGTATCGACACCGAGCCGGCGTGGGCGCCGGACGGGCGGACGCTTTATTTCACCTCGGATCGCGGCGGCTCGACGCAGATCTACCGGGTGGCCGCGACCGGCGGCCGACCGGAGCGTGTCACCTTCGAAGGCAGTTATAATGCACGGGCCACAGTCTCGGCCGACGGCAAATCCTTGGCGATGATCAACCGCGATAACAGCGGTGACCACATCGCGGTGCTCAATCTGCAAAGCGGCGCCTTGAAGGTGCTCACCGACGGCCGCTTCGATGAGTCGCCCAGTTTTGCGCCCAATGGTAGGATGATCATCTACGCGACCCGGACCGCGAACCGGCGCGGGGTGTTGGCGGCGGTGTCGGTCGATGGCGGCGTGCAACAACGTTTTTCGGCGCGCGAAGGTGACGCGCGTGAGCCGGTGTGGTCTCCGATGCGGCAATAAAGTCGAGGCTTATGTGAGCCGGACGCTGACTTTTTTCCGGCTGAGGACGGTGGCGTCACGAAGTTTTTTAATTTGTTTTTATCGGTTTTTATATTTAATTTTTAAATTTTACTGGGAGTGTATGCAAATGAACAAATGGCTCAAAGTGGGTTTGATTCTGGTGCCGGTGATCTTGATGAGCGCGTGCGGTTCGACGGGTGCGAAGAAGGGGGCGCCGGTGACGGGTGGCGCCACCCCGCCGCCGGCGGATAGCGCGAGGACGTCGCCGCTCGATTCCGGCAGTGGTGCGGGTATCACGCCTTTGCCGCAAACCGGCGGTATGGAGAGCCAGGCGGGAGATCCCTTGAACGATCCGGCCAGCCCTTTGGCCAAGCGAGTGATCTATTTCGATTACGACAGCAATAACATCCGGGCGGAAGACCGCGCGACCATCGAGGCCCATGCCCAGTATTTGGCGCAGCGCGGTAATGTCAAAGTGACGCTGGAAGGCCATGCCGACGAGCGCGGTTCGCGGGAGTACAACATCGCCTTGGGCGAGCGCCGTTCCAATGCGGTGAGGGACATGATGAGTCTGCTCGGCGTGTCCGCCGCACAGGTGGCCAGCGTGAGTTACGGTGAAGAACGTCCGGCGGTGTTGGGAGACGATGAGTCGGCCTGGCGCATGAATCGCCGGGTCGAGATCGTCTACGCCGGGCAATGAATATGTCCCGTCTCGCGCTGAGCGGCATGGTGCTGGGCGTGGCCTGCGCGACGGCGTTGCCGGCCGGGGCGGCGGAGCCCCGCCCCGGCGGCGCGCCGGTGGTGTCGGCCACCCAGCCCAATCCGGGCCCGGTCTTGGAAGCCCGGGTGGCCAAGCTGGAGCGTCTGCTGGAAGGACAGGCGCTGGCGGATTTGTTGCAGCGCGTTCAACAACTGCAACAGGATGTGCAGAGCCTGCGCGGTGAATTGGAGGTGCAGGCCAACGACATCAACGGACTCAAGCAACGGCAACGGGACTTGTATCTCGACATCGACCGGCGTCTGCAGCAGCTGAGCGCGGCGGCACCCACCGCCGCGGCGCCGGTGGCCGTGCCCAGCGTGGCGGCGCTGGCGACCCCGGAACAGGAGCAGGCGGCCTATCAGCAGGCCTTCGATAAAATGAAAGAGGGCCGTTACGATGAGGCCATCAGCCTGTTCCGCGGCCTGCTGGCCAATCATCCCAACGGCAAGTTGGTGGACAATGCCCAATACTGGTTGGGCGAGGCCAATTACGTGACCCGCCGGTATCGCGAGGCGGTGGATGAGTTCGGCAAGGTCATCACCGCTTATCCGCAAAGCCCCAAAGTACCGGACGCCTTGTTGAAACTGGGTTTCAGTTATTACGAGCTGGGTGAGTGGGCCAAGGCGCGCGAGACGCTGGAGCAGTTTTTGGCCCGTTATCCGCAGCACTCGGCCGTGGTACGCGCCAACGAGCGTTTGCAGGCATTGAAGGCGAAGGGGCACTGAGCCGCCGCTCTGCGTATCCGCCGTGGAACAACGTCTGCGCATCACCGAGATTTTTCTCTCCCTGCAAGGGGAAAGCCGCAGCGTGGGTCTGCCCACGGTGTTCGTGCGGCTGACCGGTTGTCCATTGCGTTGCCAGTATTGCGACACCGCTTACGCCTTTCACGGCGGTGAATACCAAAACCTGGCGGCGGTGCTGGAGCGGGTCGCCGCATTTCAAACGCGGCAGGTGTGCGTCACCGGCGGCGAACCCTTGGCGCAGAAGGCCTGCCTGCCGCTGCTCACGGCCTTATGCGACGCCGGCTACGAGGTATCGCTGGAGACCAGCGGCGCGCTGCCCGTGGACGAGGTGGATGCCCGCGTAGTGAAGGTGGTGGATATCAAAACGCCCGCTTCGGGGGAGAGCGCCAAGAATCGTTTCGAGAATCTGCCGCTGCTCACGGCCAAGGATCAAATCAAGTTCGTGATCTGCGACCGCGCCGACTATGACTGGGCCAAGCAATGCATGAACGAGCATGGTTTGGCCGCCCGTTGCGAAATCTTATTTTCACCCAGCCATCAGCAAATCCCCGCCCGCGAACTGGCGGACTGGATCGTGGCCGATCGCCTGCCGGTGCGTTTTCAACTGCAATTGCATAAATACCTGTGGGGCGATGAGCGTGCCCGCTGACCAGGTTTCCGCCGCACCCAAGGCGGTGGTGCTGGTGTCGGGCGGTTTGGACTCCGCCACCGTCCTGGCCATGGCCCGCGCGGCGAGTTATGCCTGTTACGCCTTGAGCTTCGATTACGGTCAGCGCCATCGGGCCGAATTGGCGGCGGCGGCGCGGGTCGCCGAGGCCCTGGGCGCCGTCGAGCAGCGCACCATGACCTTGGATATGGCGGGCATCGGCGGCTCGGCGCTCACCGATGCCCGCATCGCCGTGCCGGAGACCCTGGCCGAGGGCATCCCCGTCACCTATGTGCCGGCCCGCAACACGGTGTTTTTGTCCCTGGCCCTGGCCTGGGCGGAGGTGCTGGGAGCGCGGGACATCTTCATCGGGGTCAACGCAGTGGATTATTCGGGCTATCCCGATTGCCGGCCGGCCTTTATCGCGGCCTTCGAACAATTGGCGCAACTCGCTACCAAGGCGGGGGTGGAGGGCGATGGTTGCGCGGTACGGGCCCCGCTGATCCGGATGAGCAAAGCCGAGATCATCGCCGAAGGCCTACGGCTGGGGGTCGATTATGGCCTGACCGTCTCCTGCTACCAGGCCGACGCGGCGGGCCGGGCCTGTGGTCGCTGCGACGCCTGCCGGCTGCGCCAGGCGGGTTTCCGCGCGGCCGGAGTGGCCGATCCCACGCGTTATGCGATGGCGGTCGCGTCGCCTGGCCCCGCGTCTGACGGACCATAACGCCGGCTTTATTACTCCGGCTCTCTTTACCTTCCGCCTAGGCGACGAGGGATATATTTTTGCGAGTCAAAACGGCGGATTTAGAGCCATTTTTAATTCGGCCTCCATCGCCCGGCGAACGCGGGCCTGTAGAAATAGAATCTTAATTAGGCGTTGAATTGAGCAGGGTAACGTGGGTACAATGCCGCGCTTTGTTGCGGGCCGTTAGCTCAGCCGGTAGAGCAGCGGACTTTTAATCCGTTGGTCGTAAGTTCGAATCTTACACGGCCCATATTTATTCTTGTTTTTACTCCCTTCCCCCCGCCTGGCCGGGTCGTGCATTCTTGCATGACGTAGCCGAATCGCTGCCAAATGGCAGCTCCTGGAATATAGCGCGTCTACGTCGTTCATTCGTCGTTGAGGCGGACCGGTTCATGGGTTGAGTAAAGTAGTTGAACCTAATGGCCGATATTTTTCTGGCATACCAATGATGACCGCCGAAATCGGGAAAGCCTACTATTATTGTTAATACTGCATATCCATGCCTAGAATGCATCCCAGGATAGGTGACGCCTAGGCCTGTTAGAAGGGGCAGCATGGCCGTGAGGGAGGAAGATAAGATCGATCAGGAAGGTGATGCTGAAAATCAGCTCCGCCGTTCCTACCTCCCGTGGTTGATCGTCGCTGCGGGCTTCATCATGTCCGTCGCCGCGTATTTTCTGGTGCGGGATTGGGAAGAGGCGATCATCCGCGCCGATTTCGAATTGCTTTCCGCCACCGATGCCTTTGCCGTGCAGCGCGAACTGGTGCGCCATTTGGATTCGTTGGTGGCGTTGGCCGGTTTATATGATGCCTCACAGGAAGTCGACCGTTCGGAATTTCGCCAATTCGTGGCGGGGGTATTTAAGCAACATGGCGATATAGAAGCCCTGATGTGGGTGCCACGGGTTGCGGCGGCACGGCGTGACGGCCTGGAGCAGCAGGCGGCGCGGCAGGGGTTGCAAGGCTTTCATATCCGCGAACCCGAGAGTTCCAGCTTGAAAGAACGGGCGGAATATTTTCCGGTTTATTACCTGGAGTCTTCAGCGCCGCACGCCGGTTTACTGGGAGTCGATGTGATGCAGGAACCCGCTTACCGCGCGGTGCTGGAAGTGACGCGCGATAGCGGGGAGGTGGTGGGGTCAGAGCCTATCCTTCTACCCTCGGAACAAGGCCTGGAATATGGCATCTTGCTGGCGCGGGCGATTTATCAAAAAGGCATGGCCTTGGATAGCGTGGTACAGCGCCGCGCCGCTTTGCAAGGCTTCGTGTTGCAGCTGTTTTGCATCGACGATTTCGTCAGTGAATCGCTGCAGGGAAGCGCGGATTTGGGTCTGGAGATAGGGATTTATTATGAAAACATTCCGGGTGATCCACAGCGGATTTATTTTCAAAGATCCCAGTCCCGTGAACAGGCGGCGTCGTCATTCACGGGGGGCGCTGAGCATGGCCAAGGATTGGTGTGGCGGACCACGTTGGGAATTACGGACCGGCCCTGGGAACTAGTCATGACGCCGGCCCCGAAATTCTGGGCCAGCCATCCCGTCTGGCGCTCGTGGGTGGTGTCGGGCACCGGTTTCTTGATCTCGATTTGGCTCGGAGTGTATTTGTTCATCCTGTCGCGGCAATCGCGACGGACGGAGTCTTTGGCCCGCAGTCTGGCGCTGACCAATCAAAACCTTGAGAAGGAAATCGTGGAGCGTAGCCAGTTGGAAGCGCAGTCGGTCAAATTGTCGCGGGCCATCGAGCAGGCCGCCGACGCGGTGATGATCACCGATCGCCAAGGCTACATCGAATATGTGAACCCGGCCTTCGAGGCCATGACCGGCTATACCCGCGCCGAGGCGATAGGTAAAAAACCCAGCCTGGTGAAATCAGGCCAACATGACGCCGGGTTCTACAGCCAGTTATGGGGGACCATCAGCCGCGGCGAGGTATTTCAAGACGTGCTGGTCAATCGCCGTAAGAATGGCATGCTCTATTACGAAGAAAAAACCATCACGCCTTTGAAGGATCGGGCGAACAACATCACGCACTACATCGCCACCGGCAAGGACATCACCGACCGTATGCAGACCCAGGAACGTCTGCATTACCTGGCCTACAACGATCTGCTCACCAATCTGCCCAACCGTCTGTTGTTTCTCGAGCGCGTCGGCCATGCCCTCAAGGGACGGCGCGGACCGGATCACCGGCTGGCCATCCTGTATTTGGATCTGGACCGCTTTAAGATCATCAACGATACCCTCGGTCACCAGGTGGGAGATAGCCTGCTGCAAAAAATCGCCGGTTTGTTGCCGTCAACGGTCGGGGCGGGGGATACCGTGGCGCGTCTGGGCGGTGATGAGTTCGGCGTCTTGCTCGAGGACGCGCCTACGCTCGATGGTGTGACGGCGCTGGCCCGCAGGATTCTGGCCGTCTTCGCCCAGCCTTTCCAAATCGGCGGGCGTGAGTTGTACATCGCCCCCAGCATCGGCGTCAGTGTTTATCCGGACGACGGTGACGACGCCCATGTGCTGTTGAAAAACGCCGACGTGGCGATGTATCGGGCCAAGGATCAGGGCGGCAACAATTATCAGTACTACTCTGCCGATATGAGCTCGAAAGCCTTCGAGCGCCTGAGTCTGGAAACCAGTTTGCGCCGTGCGCTGGAGCGTGAGGAGTTCCGCGTCTATTTCCAGCCGCAGATCGAATTGGCGTCGGGCAAGGTGACGGGGGCGGAGGCGCTGATCCGCTGGCAGCATCCCGACCTCGGCCTGGTGAATCCCTTGGAGTTCATTCCGCTGTTGGAAGAGACCGGCTTGATCGTGCCGGTGGGGGAGTGGGTCGTGAAGCAGGCCTGTGAATGGGCGGTGGCCTGGCAGCAACATCAGCCTTTACGGGTATCGGTGAACTTATCGGGCCGCCAGTTCCGCGATCCGCGGCTGAGTGGTCAAGTGCTGAAGATTCTCGAATCCACCGGACTCAAGCCCGAGATGCTGGAAATGGAAATCACCGAAAGTGTCTTGATGCAAAGCGATAAAACCTCCGCTGATAATCTGCTCGCGCTGGACCGGATCGGCGTGCGGTTGGCGATCGACGACTTCGGCACCGGTTATTCGTCGCTGAGTTATTTGAAACGTTTCCCGATCAAGACGCTCAAGATCGACCGGGCTTTTATCCGCGACCTCAATACCGATCCGGACGACGCGGCGATCGTCACAGCCATCATCGCCATGGCCCGTAGTCTGGAAATGGAGGTGGTGGCCGAAGGCGTCGAGACCACCCAGCAATTAAATTTTCTGCGCGAGCTGGGTTGCGGCGCCATTCAAGGTTTTCTCATCAGCAAAGCTTTGCCGGTGGTCGAAATCAATCGCTTCCTGGCGCGCGGGCATCAAGTGCTGAGCACCATGCCGTCCCAGCTACGCCGTTAAAATCGGTTGAGGTGATCACGCTCAGCCGGTGACGCTCACGCTGTGGCAACACAGCGCTTTGCCGGCGTCGCTTTGCACCGCGTCGAAGGCGGCGCATTCTTTGTCGAAGTGGTAAGCCAGATCGCTGTTGCAGCTGAACTCGTTGACGTTTTTATGCCTGGCAGGTTTATCGTGCTCGGGGGTATTGGTGAGGTTGCTGGCGCGGGTGTCGCGTTGGATCGCGGTTGTTTCGGCCATCCCCGGCGGGGCCGTTAGGGCGGTGAAAAGCGTGACGAGTACCATCAAGCTATTCGCGGTTTTCATGGGCTCTCCTTCGGCGCGGGCCTTTTCCCAAATTTAGTCTAGGTATGTCGGCGGGTGGATCCCGCCCCGCTACTTTTGTCGGCCCATCCATGACGGCCTTTAGCTGGGAGACACCGCGGTCTATTGGGCGGAAAAATACAGGTCGCTGTAATAGGCGGTGGCCGCGCCGCCGGTGTCGTCGGTATCGGTCATCACCGCCACGGCGTGGATGCGGGTGATGTCCTTGCCGAACAAGCGCCGCAGATCGTCGCGCACGTTGCGGCGTTCTTCCCGCCACTGGCCGCGTTCGCCGTCGCCGCTGCGCACGGCGATCATCCGCGCATTGCCGGTGTAGGCATTGGGCCAGATGCTGCCGGCAGGCCGGTTGCTGGACCACACGTAATTCACGGCACGGGTCCGCCAGAAAAATAGCCCGCCCGAGACCACCACGTAAACCCGGGCCGGGTAGTCGTCGCCGCTTTTGCTGGTCTCGTCGTTATTGCCGAGGGTATTGTCGATACGCCAGCTCCAATGCAGATAAGGTGTTTGGGTCAAATCGATTTCAATTTCACGGAACAGACCGGAGGCGCCGGCCCGGCTGTCGGCCTTGAGCGCGGCGCGCCCGTCCGTGCTGACCAGGCTGTACTGCGTCCGGCCTTTGAACTCTTTTTGTTGCCAGTCTTGCCAATCATCGCCGTTGAAGAGTCCGATGCGATTTTCCGCGGCGGCGGGGTGGAGGATGAGCGAGCCGGCCAAAGCCGCGGCGGCTGCGATGCGGTAAGGTAAATGGAAAATACGGGGCATGGTGGCTGCCTTTTAGTCGTGGATCAACGGCTGTCATAATGCCATGGCGCGACGCGGTGGTGGTCCAATGAAATACCCCATGGCCAGCCGGCAGCAAGCCCTTAGCCGCCGCCGGCGTTCAAAACTTGCGAGGATGATTCAAGCATGCCCCAAAACACGCCCCCATCGCCGGCTCGGACGGACAGGATAAGCATCGGTATCAGTAGTTGCCTGCTGGGTGAGCGGGTCCGCTTCGACGGCAATCACAAACAAGATGCCTTTATCACCGGTACGCTGGGTCTCGTCTTCGACTTCGTGCCGGTGTGCCCCGAGGTGGCGATCGGCATGGGGGTGCCGCGCCCGCCGATCCGCTTGACGGGCGATCCGCAGTCACCCCGCGCGGTGGGGGTGAAGGACATTAGCCTGGATGTGACGGCGGCCCTCACCGCTTATGGCCGACGCATGGCGGTGGAGCTGGAGGGGATCAGCGGCTACATCTTTAAAGGCAAATCGCCCAGTTGCGGTACGCGGCGGGTGAAGGTCTACAGCGGCGGCGCGCCCAGTCTGCAGGGGGTGGGTGTGTATGCGCGGGAGATCATCCAGCGCCAGCCGCTGTTGCCGGCGGAAGAAGAAGGTCGTTTGGGCGACCCGGTGTTGCGCGAGAATTTCATCGCGCGGGTCTTCGCCTACCGGCGCTGGCAAAGCCTGTTGGCCTCGGGTTTCAGCGTCGGCAAACTGGTGGAATTTCACACCGTGCACAAACTGAGTTTGATGGCGCACGGCACCGAGTATTACCGCGCGCTGGGGCGCTTGGTGGCGGAGGCCAAGTCGCACCGGCCGGGTGTCCTGTGCGAACGTTACGGCGCCGAGTTTATGGCCGCCCTCCAGCGGCCCGCCACCCGCAAGCGCCACACCAATGTGTTGCTGCACACCATGGGTTATTTGAAGACGCGCTTGGACCGCGCGGATAAGGCGGAATTATTGGAGTTGATCGAGGCGTATCGCTTGGGCCATTTGCCCCTGATTGTGCCCATCACCCTGCTAAAGCACTATTTCAGGCGTTTTCCCGACGAGTACATCGTCAAGCAGAGTTATCTCCATCCTCATCCGGCGGAGCTGATGTTGCGCAACGGCATTTAAAATCGGCCCGGCAAACGCGCCGTAATTTAATCTTAAGGAAGCTCTGAATAATTCCATCCTGGAATTCTCAGAGCAAGGAAAGCGAAAAATGTGATTTTCGCTTTCCTTCATCTTCAATGGCCTGCTGCCATTGAAAATGGCGGCAAGACCCTTCGCTTCGCTCTTCCCTGTGCCGCAGGAACCTCTGAATAAATCAGAGGTTCCTTAAAATTCCCCGTGGCTTGCCGCGCGGTCAAGGCGATGGGGGATTATCAAAGAGGGGAGAGCGCAGCGAGGGGTGGCGCGATTCTTCCCCTTGATCAAGCACGGGGAGCGCGCAGCGAGGGGTGCATTCCCCGTGCGCAGTCGGAACAATTTAACCGGCGGCGCCGGCATGCTGTAAATGGCCGTTCAGCAGCAGATGTACCCAGATACTCGCCGCGTAACCCAGCGCCACCGCCCAAGTCCATTTGAGATGGCTGAAAAAGGTATAAATGCCGCGCGCCTGCCCCATCAGCGCCACGCCGGCCGCCGAGCCGATGGACAGCAGCGAGCCGCCCACGCCGGCGGTGAGGGTGACCAGCAACCATTGGGTGAGTGACATGTCCGGGTTCATGGTGAGCACCGCGAACATCACCGGGATGTTATCGACGACTGCGGAGAGCAGGCCAACCAGAATATTCGCCCAGGTGGGGCCGAGGCCGACGTACATCTGCGCGGAGACTAGGGCGAGATAGCCGACGGTGCCGAGACCGCCCACGCAGAGGATCACGCCGTAGAAAAACATCAGGGTGTCCCACTCGGCGCGTTTCATGCTGATGAATATATCGAAGGGGCGTTGGCGCGGTTTGTAGTGTGGACGCAGATTTTCGTCGATGTCCAGATGCTGGGGACCCGCGCTGGACAGGTCATTCAGTTCGCCCTTGCGCAGGCGATAGCCGTAGAGTTTGAGTAGACCTAAGCCGGTCATCATGCCCATCACCGGCGGGAAATGCAGAAAATTGTGGAAGGACACCGCCATCACGATGGTGAGCAGGAACAGTGCGAGGATGAGATAGCCGCCCTGTTTCACGGCGATGTGTTCCCGCATCGCGGCGGGTCTTTCCTTGGCCACCGCGAAAGACATGATCGCCGCAGGCACCAGCCAGTTCACCGCGGCGGGGATGAACAGGTGGAAGAAATCCCAGAAATGCACGATGCCCTTTTGCCAGACCATGAGGGTGGTGATGTCGCCGAAGGGGCTGAAGGTGCCGCCGGCGTTGGCGGCCACCACGATGTTGATGCAGGCCACGGTTATGAACGCGGCGTTGCCCGCGCCCACCGCCATCACCACCGCCGCCATGATCAGCGCGGTGGTGAGGTTGTCCGCCATTGGCGAGATGAAAAAGGCCAGCAGACCAGTGAGCCAGAAAATGGTGCGCAATGAGAAGCCTGATGAAACCAGCCAACCGCGCAGGGCGTTGAATACATCCCGCTCTTGCAGGGTGTTGATGAAGGTCATGGCCGCCAGCAGAAACAGCAGCAGCTCGCCGTACTCCAGCAGATTGTGGCGCAGTTGTTCGGCGGCGTAGCCGGTGTCGCCGTGTTGTAAATAGGCGATGCCCACCAAGGCCCAAATGAAGCCCGCCGCCACCACCACCGGTTTGGATTTGCGCAGGTGCAGAAACTCCTCGGCGATGACCAAGACATAGGCGGTGATGAAGACCACCAGCGCCGCGACGCCGAAGGCGCTGCCGGTGAGATCCACTGCGCCGCCGCTGGTTTCGCCGCCGGAGGCGAGTGTGCTGAACGGTAAGAAAATGCCGAGTAAGGCCAGGAGACCAATAAATGGTTTATTCATGGTGAAATGCTTTGGGTCCTGCCATTTGCCACGCCGCGCTTATAGCCGGACAGGATTGCGGGCCGCTCAACTGGGTGGCGCGAATTCTCCCATGCCGCGCCGCACGGGTCCAGCGTGCACCGCTGATTGCGCGCGGCGGGTCACGTGCTGATGTGTCGCGGCCCTCAGGAAACGATTCGCACCTCCGTGTGCGAATCGACCTCGGTCTCGCGACGTTGATTCCTTTCGCCCCGGCCGCCCTGCGTCCGCCACGACGCGCTACTGCGCAGCACCTCATGGCTACCACAATGGCTGACGCCGCTTCGCGTCTACCGCGGGCTCCTCGCCCTCGCTTCGCTTTCCGTGGCTCGTCGAATGAGAGCGACGGGAGTCGGTACTGTGCGCTGTCGTGGCGGGCGAGGTCTCTTGTGTTCAAAGGGTGCTGGGATTAGGGTAGGACCGGACGTCTTGGCATATAGCATCCGATTTATCCAGTCGAGAAAGGAGCCCTCATGACGACGCGCCTGGAATCACACCGGCATCGGATAACAGAGCTCGCGGCAATCTGCCGCAAACAAGATACCGCCTTCGCCGAATGGGCGGCGGGCTACGGCGTGATCCGTCACGAAGACGCCACCCAGGTACGGGTCTATGAAATGGTCGACCTGCTGCAACAGCGCGGCGTGGTGCGGGATAAGGCCGAGGTCTACCGCTGTCTCGCCGCCGCCGATCGGCTGGCCAGCGCCGCGATGTGGCTCACCGTGCACATGACTTATGCCCGCAATGTCTACCTCGATGGCCGTGATCTCAGTGAAGGCGATTTCAAACCCGACCCGGAAGGGCACACCGGCGGCGCGTTGAATATGGCGCCCGCCTATGCCGGCTATCTCGCCGTCAATGCGCTTACCGGCATCACCCGCGCCTGGATGATGGGCCAAGGCCATTGCGTGGCCGCCATCGACGCGCTGAACCTGCTGGCGGACAATATGAGCGCGGTTCATGCCGCGCGTTATAGTTTGAGTGATGAGGGACTGACCCGCCTGGTGCGTGATTTTTATTCTTATGAGGTGCGTCCCGACGGGCGGCCCGCCTCGCCGCTGGGCAGTCATGTCAATCCCAACACCGCCGGTGGTTTGCTGGAGGGCGGATACCTCGGCTTCGCCGAATTGCAATATGTGCACATGCCCTTGCCCGGCGAGCGGCTGGTGGTGTTTCTCAGTGACGGCGCCTTCGAGGAACAGCGCGGCAGCGACTGGGCGCCGCGCTGGTGGCGGGCCGATGACTGCGGCTTGGTCGCGCCGATCATGATCGCCAACGGCCGGCGCATCGATCAGCGCACCACCATGTCACAAGAGGGCGGCGTGCAGTGGTTCCGCGAACATCTGCGTCTCAACGGCTTCGATCCCATTGATCTCGACGGACGCGACTCCGCCGCTTTCGCCTGGGTGATCTTCGAAATGGAAGAGCGCCTGCACTCCTTGGCCAAGGCGGTGGCGGCGCGCGAGGCGGGTTACCCCGTGCCCTTGCCCTACGCCATCGCCGAGGCGCCCAAGGGTTACGGTTTTCCCGGCGCGGGCACCAATCGCGCGCACAATCTGCCATTGGCCGGCAATCCGGCGCAGGACGCGGCGGCGCGTGGTGAATTCAACAGCGGCGCGCGCGCCCTGTGGGTGCCGCAGCCGGAATTGCGGCAGGCGGTGCAGGCGCTAAATCAACATGACAGGCAGCGGCGCGGCAAGGAACGTGATCACCCGCTGATCGCCCGCCCCTGCGCGGTGCCGGCGTTCCCCGAGGCGGATTGGCGCAAGGAAGGTGAGCAGGCCTCGCCCATGGAAGGCGTGGATGAGTATTTTTGCCGGCTTTCAAAGGCCAATCCGGAATTGCGGCCGCGGGTGGGCAATCCCGATGAGATGCGCAGCAATCGTCTCAACGCCACGCTCGATTATTTAAAGCACCGCGTCACCTCGCCCGAACCCCGGGGCGCGGAGGCGGTGAACGGCGCGGTGATCACCGCCCTCAATGAAGAGGCGGTGGTGAACGCGGCACTGGCCAATAAGGGCGGCATCAATCTGGTGGCCTCTTATGAAGCCTTCGCGGTGAAGATGCTCGGCGCGATCCGCCAGGAGTTGATCTTCGTCCGCCATCAAGGCGAGGCGGGGAGCGCGCCCTGCTGGTTGTCGTTGCCCATCGTGCTCACCTCGCATACCTGGGAGAACGGCAAAAACGAACAGTCCCACCAAGACCCCACCTTGTGCGAGGCCCTGCTCGGTGAAATGAACGATGTGTCGCGGGTGGTGTTTCCCGCCGACAGCAACAGCGCCGTCGCCACGCTGCGCGCCGTCTACGCCAGCCGCGGCCAGATATGGTCACTGGTCGTACCGAAACGGGATTTGCCGGTGTATTGCGGCCGCCAGCAAGCACAGCAGTTGGTGAACGAAGGCGGACTGACGCTGCGCGACGCGGGTGATGATGACGGTAAACTGTTGTTGATCGCGGTGGGCGCCTATCAATTACAAGAAGCATTGCGTGCCGCGGACCGTTTACGCGCGCGCGGCGCGGCCCATCGCGTGGTGTATCTGTTCGAGCCCGGCCGCTTCCGCATCCCGCGTGATGAGCGCGAAGCGGCGCACGCCGCGAGTGCCGAGCTGCGCGAGCGGCTTTTCCCCGCCGCGGTCAAGGCGCGGGTGATATTGACGCACACTCGACCCGAACCCCTGCTCGGCGCGCTGCGCCCGCTCGACAGCGGGCCCGTGACGACGCGGGCGCTGGGCTATATCAATCGCGGCGGCACACTGGATGTGGGCGGCATGTTGTTCGCCAACCGCTGTACCTGGGCGCATGCCGTTGACGCCGCCGCGTCGTGCCTGGGGCGGCCGGTGCAAGATTGGTTGTCATCAGAGGAATTGGCAGCCATCCGCGGCGTAGGTGATCCACGGCTGGTGATGCGCGTGCCGGCATGAGCGGTATGCTGCGAGTGCTGGCGATCAATGTCGGTTCCTCATCGCTCAAACTCGACGTGCGTGAGCTTGGCGTCGTCGCCCCGCTGATTAAATTGGAGGCGCGCGGTATCGGCCACACGCGGGGCGTGCTGCTTGAGAATGGCGTCGAGTTGCAGGAACAGACCTACGCCGAGCATGTCGCCGCGTTCACCGCGCTGGCGGCCCGCCTGCCCAAGCCGCAACGGCTGGCGCGCATCGGTCACCGCATCGTACACGGCGGACCGCTTTATCGCGCCACGACTTGGATCACCGATACGGTATTGAATGAACTCGAGGCGTTGATACCCTTGAGTCCCTTGCATTTGCCACCCGCGCTGGCGGTGCTGCACGCCAGCCGTGCGCGGTTCCCTGATCAACCCCATGCGGCGGTGTTCGATACGGCCTTTCACTCGACCCTGCCGCCGCAGGCCTACACCTACGCGGTACCCGCCGCCTGGCGTGACGCTGGCATACGCCGTTATGGCTTTCACGGCATCGCCTGCGCGGATGTGGTGGGGCAATTGGGCGCGGCCTTGCGGCCGCGCGCGGTGCTGCTGCATCTCGGCGCCGGTTGCTCCGCCACCGCGCTGCGCGACGGCGTGAGCATCGACACCACCATGGGCTTCACGCCGCTGGAAGGATTGATGATGGCCAGCCGCAGCGGCGACCTCGATCCGGGTGCGCTGCTGTACGCGCAGCGCGGGTTGGGCTTGTCGGTGGATGAATTGGAGCGCGTGCTTAATCAAGCCAGCGGCCTGTTGGGCGTCTCGGAGTGGTCGGCGGATATGCGCAGCGTGTTGCAGCGGCAGGACGATCCGCGCGCGGCGCTGGCCGTGACACTGTTTTGTTACCGCGCCGCCAAGGCGGTGGGTGCGCTGAGCGTCGCCTTGGGCGGCCTTGATCAACTCATCTTCAGCGGCGGTATCGGCCAACACGCCGACGCCATCCGGACCCGTATCATGGCGCAATTGGCTCATCTGGGTTTGCAAGCGACGCAAAGCGGTGATGATGAAGTGATCTCCACGCCGTCCAGCCAGGTGGAAGCGCGTATTTTTCATGTCGATGAAGGACGGGCCATCGCCGCTGAACTTGCGGCGTTACCCTGATCGGCTCACTGCGACGCGGGCGACGAATTATGTATCGGCTAGGACGCAGTCCGGTTGTAGAGAACCCCGAAGCACTACGGCGAGGTACAGGTTGCGACCAGCTAAAAGTACAGAATAGCTTCGATTACTTGACCAATTAACAGGCTGATGGTTCGGGCTCGCATGATCGAGTTAGTACAAGCGTAGGCATCGCCGTCGCGCGCATCTCGATCAATTTCATCCAGTAATGCTGGAGCGAATTAGAACGGGACAGCCGATCACCCATGCGGTGACCATGTTTTCACCGAAGATTATCAGCTGATCAGTTGAAATCTTTTCAAAAAATGGCCACCTGTTAGCATTTTTTGGAATTAAGTTGTAAAAGGCAAAGCCGCATTTCATGACTCATTATGTACGGTGATATTGTATATGCTCGGAATTATAAAAAGATGTTCGGACGTGGGTGCGCGGTAATTAGCTTAGGTGGTCGTATGCCGCCCATAAAAGAGAGGCAGAGGTGAAGGTCATAGAGATCTGGCGTTATCCGGTCAAGACGATGGCCGGAGAGAAACTGCAACGGGTAGCGGTTGGCTCTCGCGGTATCGAAGGCGACCGGGTGGTGCATGTCGAGGACGCGAGTGGCCAAGTGATCACTTCCCGCTCGCATCCGCGCTTTCTAGGTCATAGAGGCTCACTGGATACCCATGGCGAAGTCATGGTGGACGGTTTGCCATGGAGCAGCCCCGAAGTGGCCGCCACGGTTGCGGACATAGGCGGGTCGGGAGCAAAGCTGGTGCATTGTGAGGGAGCCGAGCGCTTTGACGCGTTACCTTTGCTGGTCGCCACTGACGGCGCGATCGCGGCGTTCGGCTACGACCATCGCCGCTTGCGACCCAACATCGTCATTGGCGGTGTCGAAGGGATGGCCGAACGTGAGTGGCCGGGCGGCTACCTGCGAATCGGCAAAGTGCTCATTGGCGTCCACGAGCTGTGTCTTCGCTGTGTCATGACTTCCTACGACCCCGACACCCTGGTTCAGGATAAGGCAATCACACGAAGCATCTACCAGCGCTTCGCAGGTAAGCTGGCCCTAAATTGTTTCGTAATTGAAGGCGGCGAGATCGCCGTCGACGATGCAGTCAACTGGTACAGTCAAGCGCAGTAGTTCAGGCAGGCCGTTGAAAAGTATTTAACTTATTAGGGTCTACGCGGATTAGTGTGGGTCATTTTTCGTGAATTTCGGTAGTGGCGGCAAGAAGGCAGCGATGATTTTCAACTTGAGATACTCCTCATCGCGGTAGCCGTAAGCCCGCCGCTGC
>JAHFRV010000043.1 GCA_023266095.1 Gammaproteobacteria bacterium
GTGTTTTATTCCCTTATACTATGGCCCCATGAAACAAATACGCTTCAACGAGAATTGCCGGCAATGCGATCGGCTGGCCAAGTTTTTGGATGGGGTGCGTCAAGATTATCCGGCTTATCACGCTCGCCCGGTGTCGCCATTCGGGGCGCGGGCGCCGGGATTACTGATCGTGGGTCTGGCCCCCGGCTTTCACGGCGCCAACGCCACGGGCCGGCCTTTCACTGGTGATTACGCCGGTGTATTGCTCTATCAAACCTTGTACGACTTTGGTTTCAGCAACCAGCCCACGTCCAGCCATTTGCAAGACGGACTCAAGCTCAAAGACTGCCGCATCACCAACGCGGTGAAATGTCTGCCGCCGGAGAACAAACCGCTGGGTGATGAGGTCCGCCGCTGTAATTCCTATTTGGCGGAGGAGTTGCGGGATTTGCCTGCGGGGGCGGTAGTGCTGGCCCTCGGCGCCATTGCTCACGGCGCGGTGCTGCGGGCCTTGGGTTTGAAGGCCAAGGTCTACCCTTTCGGCCACGGCCATGAATTTCCGCTGCCCGAAGGGGGTTGGCTGGTCACCTCCTATCATTGCAGTCGTTACAATACCCAGACCCGGCGGCTCACTGAATCCATGTTCCGCGACATCTTCGCCCAAGTGCGCCGGCGATTGGCCTAAACCGCTACATTGATGTCATGAACGCCCTAGCTGACGCTTTCGAACCCGAACGCTTTCTCCAAACCGTGACGACCCGGCCGGGGGTGTACCGCATGCTGGGCGGCGACGGCAACGTGTTATATGTGGGCAAGGCGCGTAATTTGAAGAAGCGTCTCGCCAGTTATTTCCGCGCCAGCGGCTTGCCGGCTAAAACCCGCGCGCTGATGGGGCATGTCCAGCATATTGAGGTCACCGTCACCGGCACGGAAGGCGAGGCCTTGATCCTGGAAAACAACCTCATTAAGGAATTCAAACCCCGTTACAACATCTTGTTGCGCGACGATAAAAGTTATCCCTATATTTATCTTTCTGCCCACGCGGATTTTCCGCGACTGGGTTTTCATCGCGGTGCCAAAGAGCCCAAGGGCCGTTATTTCGGCCCTTATCCTTCCGCGGCGGCGGTGCGGGAAAGTCTTAATCTATTGCAGAAGGTCTTTCCGGTACGGCAATGTGAAGACAGTTTTTTCCGTAACCGCAGTCGACCCTGTCTGCAATATCAGATCAAACGCTGCACCGCGCCTTGTGTCGCATTTATCGACCGTGATGGCTATCAAGACGACGTGCGCCACGCGGTGATGTTCCTCGAAGGCAAGAACCAGCTTGTCATCAACGAACTGATCGATGAAATGGAGGCCGCCTCGCACCACTTGCGTTTTGAAGACGCAGCCCGTTACCGCGATCAAATCGCGACTCTGCGCCGCATCCAGGAGAAGCAATATGTGAGCGGAGAGGGCGGTGACGTAGACGTCCTCGCCAGCGTGGCGCGCAAGGGGATTAGTGGCGTCGAAGTGTTCTTTATCCGCGGCGGACGACTGCTGGGTAACAAGACCTTTTACCCGCGGCATGTGCAGGACGACAGCGCCGCCGACGTACTGGCGGCTTTTATACCGCAATATTATCTAGGGCGGGAAGTGCCGGGCGAAATTCTGCTCAACCACGCCATCGAGGATGGCGCTCTTTTGGAAGAGACCTTGAGTGCGCAGGCGGGTCACCGCGTGACGCTCAGCCATGCCGTGCGCGGTGAACGGGCCCGCTGGCTGGCGATGGCCGAAGCCAATGCGGAGCATGCCATCAGCCGGCAATTGGCCAGCAAGGCCAATAGTCTGCAGCGTTTCGAGGCTTTGCAAGAGGCGCTGGCGCTGGATCAGCGGCCGGAGCGCATCGAATGTTTCGATATCAGCCACACCCTGGGTGAAGCCACGGTGGCCTCCTGCGTGATCTTTAATACCGAAGGTGCGCTCAAGAGCGATTACCGGCGGTTCAACATCGAGGGCATCATCCCCGGCGATGATTACGCCGCCATGCATCAGGCCCTCACCCGTCGTTACACCCGGCTCAAGCATGGGGAAGGCGTGTTACCGGATATTCTGCTCATCGATGGCGGCAAGGGCCAAGTGGCGCAGGCAGTGGCGGTGTTGGAGGAGTTGCAGATCGAAGGCGTGCGCATCATTGGCGTCGCAAAGGGACCGGAACGCAAACCCGGCGCCGAAACCTTGTTCTTGTCTCCCTCCCTACAGCCTTTTATACTGCCCGCCGATTCGCCGGCCCTGCATCTCATTCAGCAAATCCGCGACGAGGCCCATCGCTTCGCGATCACCGGCCACCGACAGCGGCGCGGCAAAACCCGTAACCGTTCACCGCTGGAAGACATCGCCGGCCTCGGCCCCAAGCGCAGACGATTGTTGTTGAGCCAATTCGGTGGTCTGCAAGAAGTCGCGCGGGCGGGCGTGGAAGATCTGGCCAAAGTTAACGGCATCAGCCGTGACCTTGCGCAACGAATTTACGACGTATTCCACGGTGAAAACCTGTAGCCTATTCTCATGACCATTCCCACCGTGCTCACCTTGCTGCGCATCGCGCTCATCCCGTTCTTCGTGGCGGCGTTTTATATGCCCGTGGCGTGGGCCAATGTCGCGACCGCCGCCATTTTCGTCGTGGCGGGGGTGACGGACTGGTTCGATGGTTATCTGGCGCGCCGCCTCAATCAGATATCGCCCTTCGGCGCGTTTCTGGATCCGGTCGCGGACAAGCTCATGGTGGCGGTGGCTTTGGTTTTGCTGGTGCAAAGTCATCCCACCGCTTGGCTGGCGGTGCCCGCCGCGGTGATCATCGGCCGTGAAATCGCCGTCTCCGCGCTGCGCGAATGGATGGCGGAACTCGGCGAACGGGCCTATGTGGCGGTGTCTTCCCTGGGTAAATACAAAACCATGGCGCAAATGATCGCCATCGTGTTGCTGCTATATCGCGACCCGATCGCCGGCTTGCCCGTGCAAACCATGGGTTTTGTGCTGCTCTACATCGCCGCGTGTCTAACGCTTTGGTCGATGGTGGTTTATCTGCGTGCGGCGTGGCCGATATTGAGGTCGCGGGGCGAATCTTGAAAATTCGGGTTGACAGCGAACGGCGCGCCGCTACAATAGGCCGCCTGTTCCGGGGGTAACGCGGGAATAGCTCAGTTGGTAGAGCACAACCTTGCCAAGGTTGGGGTCGCGAGTTCGAGTCTCGTTTCCCGCTCCAAATCCCCCCAACTTCCAGTACGCTACACATGCTGTGATAGAAGTCAGGAACGGCCCCTTCAGGCTGAGTGGCAGAGTGGTTATGCAGCGGCCTGCAAAGCCGTGTACGTCGGTTCGATTCCGGCCTCAGCCTCCAAATAAGATTCTTCCAGTTCATCCCAATTTAATTGTTTCAGCACATTCCCTGTCATGGGTGATCACGTTAGAATGCAGGCCGCGTCGCCCGGGTGGCGAAATTGGTAGACGCAGCGGACTTAAAATCCGCCAGACCTTATAAGTCTATACCGGTTCGATTCCGGTCCCGGGCACCAGTAAATTCCCTCGAAAAATACCTTATGAATCGGTTCTTGCGGCCTCGCGGCAGCGGGGCTTGACGGCTATAAAATCGCCGCGCCAGTCGACGCCTTTCACCATTCGTCGCGCATCCGCTGATGGCAACCAACATTTTTTTGTATTTTTTGCTGGAAACGTAAGGCATTTTCTACTAAGTTATGCACGTTGTATGTTCTCGCTTATCGCTAATGGTCTACTCACACAAGGGAAGGAAGTATGGCGAAAAAGAAAGTCAGCGCTAAAGCAGCTAAGGCCCCGAAACCGGTAGTTAAGGCCGTAAAAGCCAGCTCATCAGTCAAAGAACCATTCACCAAAACCGAACTGCTCAGCAGCATTTCAGAGAGCACCGGCCTATCGCGCAAGGACGTGAGTAATGTCCTCGACGAACTGGCCTCCGCCATTGAACGCCACGTCAAGCCAAAAGGCCCGGGGGAGTTCAAAATGCCTGGTCTGTTCAAGATCAAAACGATCAAGAAAAAGGCCACCAAAGCCCGCAAGGGTATCAACCCCTTCACCGGGGAAGAGACCATGTTCAAAGCCAAGCCCGCACGCACCGTCGTAAAGGTCCAAGCTCTGAAGAAACTCAAAGAAATGGTCCAGTAGGAAGATACAGCTCGCGAGATATGCAAATCAAAAAAGCCCAGTCCGCATTATTTTAGATTGGGCTTTTTATTATCCCCGGGGCGAGATCGAAGTGGGGTGCACTGAGGCCCTGATACAGGATAAAATGCGATCTTTGCGGACTAGCAGACGAACGTGTATGATGCACTGGTTTTATTTTTAATAGTTTAGAGGAAAGCACAATGTCCACCGGCACAGTGAAATGGTTTAACGAATCTAAAGGCTTTGGATTTATCGCCCAGGATAACGGCGGTCCCGATGTCTTTGTTCACTTCAAAGAAATTCAGGGCGGCGGTTTCAAGACCCTTAAAGAAGGCCAAAAAGTGACGTTTGACGTCACTCAAGGTCAAAAGGGGCCGCAGGCCACCAACGTCATTCCCCAGTAATCCTGGGTTATAGCGAAAATACAATGTAAGCATGGAGCCCTCATGGGTTCCATGCTTACTGCTCAGCCCATCCTCTTGCGGTTTTCTCTCGGCTGTTTCTTTTGATTCTGCGTCAAGCGCGGCGATCTTCGGGGCTATCAATAAGGTATGGATATGATTGCATCGTTCGTAGTCCTGCCTGCGTTTTGTATCATTCATCTACGACATAACTACAGACGTTTAGCGATTGCGCACGCCTGCGGCTAGCTCTGACGCGGCTTGAATCAGCCAAGTCGTTAGTTTCAAGCGTACGAAAAATTCGCGGCACTACTGCTTAATGAATGGAGTTCTTGCAGCCAGGCGTCCCGCCGGGTGAATGGCGTACAGATGTGTTCATGATTACACTGGACCTTACATCTATTTCGGTGCCCGCGCTGACGTCGTCCGGTCTGAACGAACCACTATCGTAATTGAAGCGCCGCCCGCGGCTGGACTGTGGGTTTTAGCAAGGTATTCAATGTGGGCCATACATTGTCGAGGATGCGGGCTTGCGCCGCGGCGGTGGGATGAATGCGGTCCGCTTGAAAGGAGGTTTCATCGGCCAGGCCGTCCAGCATGAAAGGTACCAGCGGGATGGTATGTTCTGCCGCGAGCCGTGCGTAAGTTTCATGGAATTCCCGCGTATAGGCGGGCCCGTAGTTGGGCGGCAGGCGCATACCCAGCAAGAGTGTTTTCGCGCCGTGTACTTTGATGGCGGTGATAATCTGATTCAGGTTGGCGCTCATGTCGGCGATAGGCAGGCCGCGTAATCCATCATTGCCGCCCAGCTCCACGATCACCACGGCGGGCCGGTGGCGCTTCAACAAACCGGTGATGCGGGTACGCCCGCCCGAGGTGGTCTCGCCGCTGATGCTGGCATTGATGACCCGCGCATCACCCCGGTCGGCGGTGATCCGTTGTTGCAGCAGATGCACCCAACCCTGGTTTTGCGCGATGCCGTAAGCCGCGCTTAAACTGTCCCCGAGCACTAATATCGTGGTGGCCGCGCGGGCGCCGGGTGGCAGCGACAAGACGGCGAGTAATATCAACAGGAGTGTCCGGCCCATGGCGGAGTGTGTGTTGCAGCCCATCATTTCAGCTCAAAAGCTCAGTAAACGTGTCGCGAGTCCCGAAGGCGAGTTGGTCCTTCTGGCCGAGGTCGATCTTAACATCTTCCCTGGCGAAGCGGTGGCGATCGTCGGTGCTTCGGGGGCGGGCAAGTCCACGTTGCTGGGTTTGCTGGCGGGATTGGATACGCCGAGTTCGGGGCGGGTGGTATTGGATAACACAGACCTCTCGGCTTTGGATGAAGACGGCCGGGCCCGGTTGCGGGCGGGGCGGGTCGGTTTCGTATTTCAATCGTTTCATCTCCTGCCGAATCTCACCGCATTGGAAAATGTCATGTTGCCTTTGGAGCTGGCGGATCGGCGTGATGCGCGGGCGGTCGCGGGCGAGATACTGGCGCGGGTGGGGCTGGCCCCGCGCGCGCAACATTATCCCAAACAATTGTCCGGCGGCGAGCAGCAACGCGTGGCGCTGGCGCGGGCCTTCGCCGGTGAGCCCAAGGTGTTGTTCGCCGATGAGCCCACCGGCAATCTCGACAGCGTCACCGGGCAAAAGGTCATCGATTTATTGTTCGCCTTGAATTGCGAGCGTCAGGCCACCCTGGTCCTGGTCACTCATGATGAGGCGTTGGCGCGTTCCTGTTCGCGACGCGTGGAATTGGAAGCGGGCTATCTCAAGCACGACACCAGTCATTCGATGAGCCCTCTCCCGCGGGCGGAAGAGGGCCGGGCTGAGTGGACAAGATGAATACTTGGCGATTGGCGATGCGCTTGCTGCGCCGCGATTGGCGCTCCGGCGAATTGCGGGTGCTGATGCTGGCGGTGGTGATCGCGGTGGCGAGCGTGTCGTCGGTGGGTTTTTTCACCGACCGCATCGAACAGGCCTTGGCGCAACAGGCCAACTCCTTGCTGGGCGGCGATTTGGTGGTGGCGGCGGACCGCCCCTTGCGTGACCACTTAACCACCGCCGCCGCTCAACTGAAACTGCGGCACACCGAAATCCGCAGTTTTTTAAGCATGAGCGTGGCGGGCGGGCGCAGTCAGTTGGCGGAAGTAAAGGCGGTCAGCCCCGGTTATCCGCTGCGCGGTGAAATGCGGGTGGCGCCGGCGCGTTTTGCGCCCGATGCGCCGGCAGCGGGCGTGCCCGCGCCCGGCACGGTGTGGGCCGACGCGCGCCTGCTCGGTGATTTGAATATCGAGGTCGGCCAGCGTCTGCAGTTGGGCAACAGCACCATCACGGTGTCGGCCGTTATCAGCCATGAGCCGGACCGGGGCGGTTCCTTGTTCAGCATCGCGCCGCGTTTGCTCATCAACGATGCCGATGTGGCGGCCACCGGTCTGCTGCAACCGGGCAGCCGGGCGCAATACCGTTTACTGGTGGCGGGCGACAGCGAGGTGGTGGCGGCCTACCGGCGTGCCATCGAGCCGGACCTGCAACGCGGCGAGCGGCTGGAGTCGGTGGAAGGAGGCCGGCCAGAGATGCGCAGCGCCTTGCAGCGGGCCCGCCAGTTTCTCGGTTTGGCCGGCATGGTAAGTGTGATGTTGGCCGGGGTGGCCATCGCCGCCGCGACCCGCCGCTTCGTCACGCGTCATCTGGATCACGTCGCCATCCTGCGCGCGCTGGGTGCGACCCAGTCGGTGATTCTGCGCGCTTATCTGTGGCAGATGTTGAGCCTGGCGTTGCTGGCCAGCGCGGTGGGCTGCGTGGGTGGTTACGTGACGCAACAGGTATTGGCGGACGTGTTGGGCAGTCTTGCGGCGACGATCTTGCCCGAACCCTCGTGGCGGCCGGTGGCGGCGGGCATGGCGGCGGGCTTGATTACGGTGCTGGGTTTCGCTTTACCGCCGTTATTACATCTGCGCCACGTCCCCACCTTGCGGGTGTTGCGCCGCGAGATGGGCGCGATGCCGGGACCGAGCGCAGCGGCCTACGGCCTGGGCCTGGCGGCGCTGGGTGTGTTGATCGTCTGGCAGGCGGGTGATCTGCGTTTGGGTTTATATGTGCTGGCGGGCGGCGCGGCCACCGTGGCGGTATTGATCCTCGCCGCGGCCGGCATGTTGGCGCTGTTGAGCCATGTGCAAACTCGACTGGGCGGGGTGTGGCGGTTCGGGGTCGCCAATATGGTGCGGCGCGCGCGCGGCAGCGTTTCGCAAGTGGTGGCGTTCGGTTTGGGTTTGCTGGCTTTATTGGTGCTGGGTGTGGTGCGGGTGGATCTGCTGGCGGCGTGGGAAGCGAGCCTGCCGCGCGAGGCGCCCAACCGTTTCGTGATCAATATCCAGCCGCAGCAATTGGACGATGTGCGGACTTTCTTCCGTGACGAGGGCATGGGTGAACCGACCTTGTTTCCCATGGTGCGCGGCCGGCTGGTGGCGATCAACGGCGCGCCGGTGACGCCGGAAAAATATGGCGAAGATCGGGCGCGGCGGCTGGTCGAGCGCGAATTTAATTTGTCATGGGCGGCGGAGCAGCGGGCCGATAATCAACTGGTGGCTGGCCGCTGGTGGGACGCCAAGCCGCGCGGCGAGGCCGCATGGTCGGTGGAAGAGGGCATCGCGCAAACCTTGGGCATCAAGCTGGGCGACACGCTGGCTTATCAGGTCGGCGGCGACACCGTCAACGCGCGGGTCACCAATTTGCGCAAAGTGGAATGGGACAGTTTCCAGGTCAATTTTTTCGTGATCGCCTCACCGGGTGTGCTGGACGACGCGGCCACGACCTACATCACCAGCTTTTATCTGGCGCCCGATTCGTTTGAATTATTGAGCCGCTTCGTGCAGCGCTTTCCCAACGCCACGGTGATCGACGTGGCGGCGATCATGGCCCAGGTGCGGCAGGTGATCGACAAGGTAGTGCTGGCCATGGAGTATGTGTTCGTGTTCACCATGCTGGCCGGGCTGATGGTGTTGTTCGCCGCCATACAAGCCACCCTCGACGAACGGCTGCTGGAAGGCGCGGTCTTGCGCACCTTGGGCGCGGGGAGGCGCCAGGTGCTGGCCGGTGTCGCGATCGAATTCGCCGGTACCGGCGCGGTGGCGGGACTGGTGGCGGCCTCCGGCGCGGCCCTGCTCGGCTATGTGCTGGCGGAGCAATTCTTCAAGGTCGAATACAGTCTCAATCCCGGCTTGTGGCTGTGGGGCGTGAGCGGCGGGGCGGCGATCGTCGGTGTGGCGGGCCTGCTGGGCACGCGATTCGTCGTGCGTCGTCCGCCGTGGCGGACGTTGCGCGCGCTGCAAGGGCAATGAGGGCCGATTGTTCAGGGTGAGGCGGCGTGATATCGTCGCGGCCATATCACAAAAATAAGGAGGCGGGCATGGGCCGCTGGTTGATGGTAAGGTCGGCTTCATCATTCTTATTGACTGTGCTGATGCTGTGGGGAATGTCGGTCGCGCACGCGGAAGAAAACCCGAGCGGTCGCGTGATCACGCTCGAAACGGCCCACGGTACGCACTTCGAGGCCTACGCCGCCGGACCGGAAGACGCCCAGCTGGCAGTATTGCTGCTGCACGACCGCTTCGGCATGAGTCCGCAACTGCGTGAATGGACCGAACGCTTCGCCGGTCTCGGTTACCGCGCGCTGGCCATCGACCTCTACGACGGCCGCCGCGCCGAGAAATGGAAGCATGCCACCACCATCATGAAAGCTATCGATCCGGTCTGGTCCGAGGCCAATGTGGCGGCAGGTTTGAATTACCTCAAGCCCGAAGAACGCAAAGTGGTGATCGTGGGTTGGGATTACGGTGGTACGCAGGCGCTGCTGGCCACTTTGGCCGCGCCAGCGGCGGTGGCCGCCACCGTGATGTATTACCCCACCGCGCTGGTGACCGATCAACTCCACCTGCAATCCATCGTCAAACCGGTGCTGGTGGTGGTGGCCGAACGCGACGAGGAATTGGCGGCGGAGCAAATCTTGGCCTTCAAGGACGGCATGAGTAAGACGCGGGTGGAGTTTAACGTGATGGGCTTGGATGCCTCCCGGGCTTTCATCAATCCGCTCAGCGGCCGCTATGACGCGGATGCCACCAATACCGTATGGGATGTCACTCAGGATTTTCTGGCGCGGTATGTGGTGCCCGCCGCGCCCCCGGCAAAATGACGCGCTACCCCCTCTCGCGATGGGAGGGGATACGCGGCGATACGCACATGCCGCGGCCGGTCTTGGTTATCTCACGCTCGATACACGCTGAACGCCCATGAAGCATCCCGCCAGTTTATTCGCCGCCCTGATGTTGATCTGTCTCTTGTCTGCCGCTCCCGGCTGGGCGGACGATGTCATTACGAGCGCCCCGGCGGACACCACCCCGACTCCAGCGGATAACAAAACCGATACCTGGCGTCATTTTGAAAACTTGGTGAACACCATCAATCAGGCGCGGGAGGATATGGCCGCGCTGCGCAAACAATTGCAGGAAACCAAGGATGAGGCGGAACGCGAACGAATCGACAATGAATTGACCCTGCTGGCGGCGGACATCGACTCACTGCAAGCGGCCTGGGAGATGTGGGCCACCGGCGGGGTGGATATGCAGTTGTTCGCGCCGAAGACCGATCAGAAGTTCGACTGGCGCGAAGAGATCCAGTCAGTGTTCGAACCCATCGTGGTCGAACTGCGGCGTTTGACCGAAAGGCCGCGGAAAATCGAACGCCTGCGTTCGGAACAGTTGTTTTACCAGCAACGTTACGCCGCGGCAGAGACCGCGCTGAAAAACGTGGTGGATTACCGGGCCAGGGCGCCGACCCCGGATTTGGCGGAAGCCTTCAGTGCGCTGGAAGAGCGTTGGCAGAAACGCCGCGACGATTTGCAAAGCCGTTTGCAATTGACCGATTTCGAATTGGAGGAATTGCTGGCGCCCAGCCGGCCGGGCGAGGAAAAGACCGGTGAGGTGCTGCAGGAGTTATTGAGCGGACGTTTGGTGAATCTGCTGCTGGCGGTATTGGCGGCAGCACTGACTTACACAGTGTTGTGGTTGCTCAGCCGCGCTTATTCGCGCTATACGCAGCGCCGTGGTTACAAACGCTCTTTCCTCGCCCGCGCCATGCACTTGGCGTATATGGTGGTCGCTTTGATTCTCGCCCTGTTCGCCGCGATGGCGGTATTGTACGCGCGCGGTGATTGGATCTTGTTGGGTTTGTTGTTGATCATGCTGGTGGGGGCGGCGCTCACCTTGCAACGTTCCTTGCCCGGCTATTTCAACGAAGCCAAACTCTTGCTCAATGTGGGTCCAGTGAGGGAAGGCGAGCGGGTGATTTACCAAGGACTGCCGTGGAAAGTGCAAACCTTAAGCATGAATGCGACGCTGGCCAATCCGCTATTGTGCGGTGGACGGATGGCGGTGCCGGTCAGTACCCTGTTTTCGCTGACGTCACGCGCCTACGATGAACGGGAAGCCTGGTTCCCCAGCCGGGAAAACGACATCGTCATCCTGAGCGACAACACCTATGGCCGGGTTGTATTGCAAACTCCGGAGTGTGTGCAAATGCGGGTCGGTGGCGCGATCAAGACCTACCCGACCAGTGCCTTTTTGGACAGCAAGCCGCAGAACCTGTCCTTGGAAGGATTCGGGGTATCGGTGACGTTCGGCGTCGATTACCGGCATCAAGCGGCCGTGATGACCGACATGCCGACCGTGTTGAAAGACTACATCGGCGCGCGGCTCAAGGCCCACACCTTCGGCGCGCAGTTACAGGATTGCTCGGTGGAGTTCGATGCGCCGGCCGCCTCGTCCCTCATTTTGGTGGTGTCGACGTTGTTCGCCGGCGAGGCGGCGGAGTCTTACCACGCCATCCGCCGTTTGCTGCATGGACTGGTGGTGGAAGCCTGCACCGCCCATGGCTGGGTGATGCCCTACGATCAGCTGACCGTGCATCTGACGCGGGCGGAGACACCATCCATGGAAGAGGGTGCCGAGAAAACCGGCTGATGGGCTGCGGTTTTCGCGGTTGGCTGGGCCTGGACCGCGCGAACGTCGATAGCCGGGAAAAGGTCGAATATTCAGTTGTCTCTTGACCTGGACAGGCAATCTAAGTACTGTTCCGGGGTCTAGCTATCTGGTTTTTTAACACCCGTTTTTGCGGGTTTTTTTGTCTGGGGGAGTTTTTCCGTGGAATTGACCGGTGCCGATATCGTCGTCCGTTGTTTAAAGGACGAGGGCGTCGAATATCTATTTGGCTACCCGGGTGGGGCGGTGCTCCACATTTATGATGCCCTGTATAAACAGGAAGACGTAAAACATATCCTGGTGCGCCACGAACAAGGCGCCACCCACGCGGCCGACGGCTATGCCCGCGCCACCGGCCGGCCCGGCGTGGTGCTGGTGACTTCCGGTCCCGGCGCCACCAACGCCGTCACCGGCATCGCCACCGCCTATATGGATTCCATCCCGATGGTCATCCTCACCGGTCAGGTGCCGACGGCGCTGATCGGCAACGACGCCTTCCAGGAAGTGGACAATGTCGGTATCACCCGTCCCTGCGTCAAACACAACTTTCTCGTCAAAGACGTGAAGGACTTGGCGGAGACCATCAAAAAGGCGTTTTACATCGCTACCAGCGGCCGCCCCGGCCCGGTGCTGGTGGATATTCCCAAAGACGTCACCGCCAACAAAGCCGAGTACCATTACCCGGAAACAGTGTCCATCCGCTCCTACAATCCGGTGAATAAGGGGCATCCCGGCCAGATTAAAAAAGCCGTCGACCTGATGTTGTCCGCCCAGCGCCCCATGCTCTACACCGGCGGCGGCGTGGTGCTGGGCAATGCCGCCGACGCACTCACCGAAATGACCCGCTTGCTGGGTTATCCCATCACCAATACCTTGATGGGTCTCGGCGGTTATCCGGCCACCGATAAACAATTCCTCGGCATGCTGGGCATGCACGGCACCTACGAAGCCAATATGGCCATGCATCATTGCGACGTGCTGATCGCCATTGGCGCGCGTTTCGATGACCGGGTGACCGGCAACATCGCCAAATTCTGTCCGACCGCCGAGATCATCCACGTCGATATCGATCCCGCCTCCATTTCCAAAAACGTGAAGGTGGACGTGCCCATCGTCGGCGCGGTCGGCAGCGTGCTGGCCGACATGATCCGCTTGATCAAGGCCGGCGAGCGCAAGCCCGATCAAGATGCGCTGGCGGCGTGGTGGCGGCAGATCCAGGAATGGCGGGGCATGGACTGCCTGAAGTTCGACCGCGCCAGCGAGATCATCAAACCGCAATACGTGTTGGAGAAGCTGTATGAAGTGACCCGAGGCGAAGCCTTCGTCACCTCCGACGTCGGCCAGCACCAGATGTGGGCCGCGCAATACTACAAGTTCGACAAGCCGCGCCGCTGGATCAACTCCGGCGGCCTCGGCACCATGGGTTTCGGCCTGCCCGCCGCCATGGGCGTGCAGTTCGCGCACCCCGACGCCACGGTGGCCTGCGTCACCGGCGAAGGCAGCATCCAGATGTGCATCCAGGAATTATCGACCTGTCTGCAATATCAACTGCCGATCAAGGTCATCAATCTGAACAACCGTTATTTAGGCATGGTGCGGCAGTGGCAGGAGTTCTTCTACCAGGGCCGTTACGCCATGTCGTACATGGATTCACTGCCGGACTTCGTCAAGCTGGCGGAGGCCTACGGCCATGTCGGTATGCTCATCAACAAACCCGCCGACGTGGAAGGCGCCTTGAAAGAAGCGATGGCCCTCAAGGACCGCCTGGTGTTCATGGATTTCATCACCGACCAAAACGAAAACGTCTACCCCATGATCCCGCACGGGGCCGGGCTTAATGAAATGATTCTGGTGTAAGCGCGATGCGGCATATTATCTCTATCTTGATGGAAAATGAGGCCGGCGCCTTGAGCCGGGTCGCCGGTTTGTTTTCGGCGCGCGGCTACAATATTCAGTCGCTGACCGTGGCGCCTACCGAAGATCCCTCGCTGTCGCGCATGACCCTGGTCACCGCCGGTTCCGAGGAGGTCATCGAGCAGATCACCAAGCAGCTCAACAAACTGGTGGACGTGGTGAAGCTGGTCGACCTCACCGAGGGGCCGCACATTGAACGGGAAATGCTGCTGGTCAAAGTGCAGACCGACGGCGAGGCCCGCACCGAACTCAAACGCCTGGCCGATATCTTTCGCGGCCGCATCATCGACGTGACCACCACCACTTACGTCATCGAACTGACCGGCACCGGTGATAAACTCGACGCCTTCATCGAGGCGCTGGGCGGGAACATGATACTGGAGGTCGTGCGTTCCGGCGTCTCCGGCATCGCCCGCGGTGAAAAAAGCCTGCATCTCTAAATGTACGCATTTCAGGACTCACTATACTTGTATTAACCGCCGCCGGGGTTTCCCGCGGCATATCGCTTCCAGTAATCGTTGAAGGAAAAATCTGATGAACATCTACTACGACAAAGACGCCGACCTCTCGATCATTCGTAGCAAAAAGGTCGCTATTTTGGGTTACGGTTCGCAAGGCCACGCCCACGCCAACAATCTGAAAGATTCCGGCGTGAACGTGGTGGTGGGACTGCGTCCTGGTTCCTCTTCGGCGAAAAAGGCCCAAAACGCCGGCCTGGAAGTGCAGGACGTGCCGCAGGCGGTGAAGAGCGCCGACGTGGTGATGATCCTGGTGCCGGACGAGAATCAAGCCGCGCTGTACCGCGACGTGGTGGCGCCCAACCTCAAGCAGGGTGGGGCGATGGCCTTCGCGCACGGCTTCAATATCCACTTCGAGCAGATCGTGCCGCGCGCCGACCTCGACGTGATCATGATCGCCCCCAAGGCGCCCGGCCACACCGTGCGCAGTGAGTTCGTCAAAGGCGGCGGCATTCCCGATCTGATCGCGATTTTCCAAAACGCCAGCGGCACGGCCAAAGAACTCGCGTTGTCCTATGCCTCCGCCATCGGCGGCGGCCGTACCGCCATCATCGAAACCAGTTTCCGCGAAGAGACCGAGACCGACTTGTTCGGCGAACAGGCCGTGTTGTGCGGCGGCGCCACCGCGCTGGTGCAGGCCGGTTTCGAGACCCTAGTGGAAGCGGGCTACGCGCCGGAGATGGCCTACTTCGAATGTCTGCATGAGTTGAAGCTCATCGTCGATTTGATGTACGAAGGCGGCATCGCCAATATGCGTTACTCGATTTCCAACACCGCTGAATACGGTGACTTCACCCGCGGTCCGCGCATCGTCACCGAGCAGACCAAGGTCGAAATGAAGAAGATCCTCAAGGAAATTCAAACCGGCGAATTCGCCCGCGAGTTCATCCTCGAGAATCAGGCCGGCGCTCCCAAACTCAAGGCTCTGCGCCGTATCGGCCGCGAACACCAGATCGAGGTGGTGGGTGAGAAACTCCGCGGCATGATGCCCTGGATCGGCGCCAATAAACTGGTGGACCGCAGCAAGAACTGATAGTCATGGAGTTCCACGGATGGTGAACCAGCAAACCCGCGGCGCCGTCGGTCAGCTGCGGGTTTATTTTTTCCGGCCGGAGTGTGCCATCTTTAAGTGAATATCTTAGTCGATACCATCCATGACTCTCGCCCGTAGCGCCTGGCCCATCGTGCTTGTGGCGGGCGGTGCCGCATTCGCCGCTCATTTATTGTGCGGCTGGTTTTGCTCCGGACCACTGCTGTTGTTGGCGCTGCTGGCGTGGTTTGTTTTCCGCGATCCACCCCGCGAAGTGCCACCCGCTCCTTTGGGTGTAGTCAGTCCGGTGGACGGCCGGGTTCTGCAGGTGGCAGAGGCGCGCGATCCCTACCTCGATCGCGACGCCCGCAAGATCACTCTTCGCATGCAGTGGTGGGGACCGTATCTGATCCGCAGCCCCAGTGAAGGCAAAGTCTGCCAGCAATGGTATTTGCCGCAGGGTTTGAATGCCGCGGATTTGCCCAAGGCCGACGCGGCCTGTATCGCCGGCGACAGTCACCCGGCCCAGCCGCGTTACGCCATGCGGGTGCGCACTGACGAAGGCGACGAGGTGGTGTTGGTGTTGCGCGGCGGCATGATCTCGACCCGTTTCGTTTCTTTGGTGCGCTCGGGAGGACGCATCGGTCAAGGACAGCGTTGTGGCCTGCTGCGTTTCGGCGGTCTCGTCGAGGTCTATGTCCCCGTCGTGAGCCGGGTCAAAGTAGCAGCCGGCGCGACCGTGCAGGCGGGTTCGGATATCATTGCCAGCTTGGTACACAGGGCCGGCGCGGGAAGCGCGGAACCCAAAGAGGTGTTCGAATCTGCATGACGGAAGAAACTCACGACAAGCCCAAACGCCGGCGGGGGATTTATCTTCTGCCCAATTTATTCACCACCGCCGGTTTGTTCTCTGGATTTTATGCCATCGTCGCCGCCACCAATGACCGCTTCGAAGCGGCGGCGGTGGCGATTTTCGTCGCCATGATCATGGACGGCTTGGACGGGCGCATCGCGCGTATGACCAATACGCAAAGTGATTTCGGCAAGGAATACGACAGCCTGTCGGATATGGTGGCCTTCGGCCTGGCACCGGCGCTGGTGATGTATGAATGGGTGTTGTCCGGTTACGGCAAGATCGGCTGGCTGGCGGCTTTCATCTACACCGCCGGCGCGGCGTTGCGCCTGGCCCGTTTCAACGTGCAGCACGGTGTGATCAACAAACGCTATTTCCAAGGTCTGGCCAGCCCGGCGGCGGCGGCGGCGGTGGCGGGTTTGATCTGGCTGGGTAATGACTATGATTTGCGCGACTCATCGCCGGTAGGCGTGTTCGCCGCCCTACTGACGGTGACGGTGGCGCTGCTGATGGTCAGCAACGTACGCTACCGCAGTTTCAAGGATATCGATATCCGGGGCAAAGTGCCTTTTATCGCGATCGGACTGCTGGTGATGGTATTCGTGTTGATTTCCCTTGATCCGCCGCAAGTTTTGTTCCTCATTGCTTTTGGTTATGCCTTGTCCGGACCGGTGATGACCTTGTTGCAATTGCAACGTACCCGCACCCGCCGCAAAAGCGGCGCGACCCGCCGCCACGTCGATGATGAAAATCAACCGCCGTCCGTGCCGTGACGAATCCGCGCGGCATGGCGTGATTGCATGTTAGACCCGGCGAATACTATAAAACCTATCTCAATCGCAATTTGAACATAGGTGGCACGATGGAGGTAAACCCGGGAGTCATTTAACTTAGAGCACGATATCTACCGCGATGGTCTACCTGCTACTCGATGATTGCTCAAGCACGCGCCACGGCGCGCTGCTCCTACCATGACCACGCTACCCGTCGATGAGGTGCTACCGGAACTGCTGGCGATACTAGTCCGCGGCCGCAACGCTGTGCTGCAAGCGCCGCCCGGCGCCGGCAAAACCACTCGCGTGCCCTTGGTCTTGCTCGATCAAGCCTGGCTGGCGGGCCGGCGCATCCTAATGCTAGAGCCGCGCAGACTGGCGGCGCGGGCCGCCGCTCACTATATGGCCGCGCAACTGGGCGAAACGGTGGGCGGCACGGTCGGGTACCGGGTGCGCCTGGACAGCCGGGTCGGACCGCGCACCCGCATCGAAGTCATCACCGAAGGCGTGCTCAGCCGTCTGCTGCAAGACGATCCCGCGCTGACCGGCACCGGCGTGGTGATCTTCGATGAATTCCACGAACGCAGCCTGCAAGCGGATTTGGGCTTGGCGCTGTGTCTGGAAACGCAAGGCGCCTTGCGCGACGATCTGCGCCTGCTGGTGATGTCCGCCACTTTGGACGGTGCGCCGGTGGCGCGGTTATTGGGCGACGCGCCCATCGTCACCAGCGTCGGCCGCAGCTATCCGGTGGACACCCGTTATCTCCCGCCCGAACCGCGCCGTGCTCAACCCGGCGTCGCGCTGCAACACGTTGCCGCCGCTGTGCGGCGCGCGGTGGCGGAGGAAGAAGGCAGCGTGTTGGTGTTTCTGCCGGGAGTGGGCGAGATCAAGCGCGTCGAGCGTTTGCTGAATGAAAACGTTTGGACGACACCGGTGCTGATCGCGCCGCTCTACGGTGATCTGCCGCAAACCGCGCAAGAGCAGGCCATTCGTCCCGCGCCGCCGGGCCAGCGCAAAATCGTGCTGGCCACCGGCATCGCCGAAACCAGTCTCACCATCGAAGGCGTGCGGGTGGTCATCGACAGCGGTTGGGCGCGGCTGCCGCGTTTCGATCCCAACAGCGGCATGACCCGCCTCGCCACCGTGCGGGTCTCCCAAGCTTCCGCTGAACAGCGCCGCGGTCGCGCCGGCCGCGCCTCGCCCGGCGTGTGTTACCGGCTGTGGAGTGAGAACGAACAAAAAGGCCTGGCGGAATTCACCCGTCCCGAAATGCTCGACGCCGACCTGGCACCGCTGGCGCTCGACCTCGCCCAGTGGGGCGTGCACGATCCCGCCGCGCTGGCCTGGCTCGATGTCCCGCCCGCCGCGGCTTACGCCCAGGCGCAAGACCTGTTGCGCCAGCTGGGCGCCGTGGATATGAGAGGCGCGCTGACCGCGCACGGCCGCGACATCGCGCGGCTGGCCATGCATCCGCGTCTCGCGCACATGGTGATCAAAGGCAAAACGCTGGGATCGGGCGGTCTGGCCTGCACGGTCGCGGCTTTGCTTGGCGAACGCGATGTGTTGAAAGGCGTGAGCGAGGCCGATCTGCGTCTGCGGCTGGACGCCTTGCAGGGCGGCGAGATGGCGGCGAGCGCTGACCGCCACGCCTGCGCCCAGCTGCGAAAAACCGCGCAAATTTGCCTGCGGCAATTAAGCTGGCCGGAAACCGCTACTGCCGCGCCGGCCGAGCGCACCGGCGTGTTGCTGGCCTTCGCCTATCCCGACCGCATCGCCCAGCGCCGGCCCGGTAACGAACCCCGTTACCGCCTCGCCAACGGCCGCGGCGCGTATTTCGCCGAACATGAAACCCTGAGCGGCGAACCCTATCTGGTGGCGGCGCAGCTCGACGGCGCGGCGCGCGAGGCGCGCATCTTCCTCGCCGCCGCGGTGTCTTTGGCGGATTTGGAAACCCATTGCGGCGAGTTGATCGCGACCCGGGATTTCGTGGAATGGGACGGCCGCGCGCAAGCGGTGCAGGCACGTCGTCAACGCCGTTTGGGCGAAGTGATTTTGGAAGACGCGCCGCAGCCCGCGGCCGACCCCGCCGCCGTCACCGCCGCGCTATTGCAAGGTATTCGGCAAATGGGCAGCGACTGTCTGCCGTGGAGCGACGCCTTGCAAAGCTGGCGGCAGCGGGTGTTGTTTTTGCGGCGGGGCGATGGTGACGCCTGGCCGGACGTGAGCGACACGGCCTTGCTTGCCACCCTCGAAGACTGGCTCGCGCCGTATCTTGCGCGCTGTTCGCGCCGAGCCCATCTGGCCAATGTCGATTTGCACGCGGCGCTCACCGGCCTGTTGAGTTGGGAACAGCGACGAACACTCGACGAATGGGCGCCGACTCATCTGACCGTACCCAGCGGCTCGCGCATCGCTCTCGATTACCACAACGATCCGCCGGTGCTGGCGGTGCGCCTGCAAGAAATGTTCGGCGCGCGTGACACCCCGCGCCTCGCCGGCGGCAAGGTCGCGGTGTTGCTGCACCTCTTGTCGCCGGCGCGCCGCCCGGTGCAAGTAACGCAGGATTTAGCGGGTTTTTGGGCGCGCGGTTATCACGAAGTCAAAAAAGACTTGAAAGGCCGTTACCCCAAACACGCCTGGCCCGACGACCCGTTGCAAGCACCGCCCACCGCGCGGGCCAAACCGGCGAATAAATCCGGACGGTGATGCCAGGGCGGTTGAGGTTGGTATGCTGAGTCTAGTGCATGATCGCGTGCGCATCGCGCAGCCTGTTTTGGTGTCAGTGCGGAGTACGCTTTATTTACAGCGGGTTTCCCGTCCCACATCGTTCCTCTTTGGCTCGTCGATTAAATACGTGCTCATGGGCCCGCGGCCAGCAAGGCCGCGCCGTAGGCCGCGTCGCTGTGCATCGGTATGCTGACGCTGACGCTCAATGCGCGCTCGCGCAGGCGCGACCACGCCGGATTGGCCGCCCCGCCGCCCACGCTGCGCACCGACAGCGGATAAGGCGCGCCCAACTCGGCGAGCAGACGATAACCCGCCGCCTCGATGGCGGCCATGCCTTCCAGCATCCCTTGGAAAAATCGCAGCGGGTCCGCGGGCCGGGGTGTCAGTCGCGGCGCGAGTTGCGGGTCGTTGATCGGAAAGCGTTCGCCGGGCGCGGGCAGCGGATAATAATCGAGTCCGGTGGGCGCATCGCTAAGCCGGGGCGTCATGGCAGCGAGTTCGGCGCGGGTGAAATATTGCAACAACACCGCGCCGCCGCTGTTGGATGCGCCGCCCGCCAGCCAGCGCTCGCCGAGGCGGTGGCTGTAGACGCCATGTGGCGGTGAAAACACCGGCCGTTCGGCGAGCACTTTCAACACCAGAGTCGAACCCAGCGAGGTGACCGCCTCGCCCACGTCATTCGCGCCGGTGGCGAGAAAGGCGGCGATGCTGTCGGTGGTGCCGGCCTTCACCCAAGTCTGTTCCGACAGGCCGAGTAAACGCGCGGCGGCGGGCGCGACCCGGCCGATAGCCGTGCCGGGTGGCACCACCCGCGGCAGCCAATTCGTAGGCACATCCAATTGTTCCAGCCACGCCGGCCAGCGCCGTTCGATCACGTCGTAGCCCAGCTTGAGACAATTATTCTCGTCGCCGCAATCGTAGCGGCCGGTCAAACGGCCGGCGATCCACTCCGCTTGATTGAGTGCGCGCGCGGTGCGCAGTTGGTAGTGCGTTTGCAGATGCAGCAATTTGGCGAGACCGGAAGACGCGCCGTGGGCGCCGCTGGCGGGCGGCGCGACGGCGGCGATACGGCGCGCCTCGTCTTGCGCCCGGCTGTCGTTGTACATCAGGCCCGGCGTGAGCGGCGTGCCGGCTTCATCGCAAAGCAAGACACTGCCTGAAGTGCCGTCCACCGCCAGTGCCGTTATGTGAGCGAGCGGCAGTTGTTCGCCGAGGGCGCGGATCACGTCATCGACTGCTCGCCACCACAACGCTGGGTCTTGTTCGCAACGCGGACCGTCGCGCATCGGCAAGGGTAAGTCCACGCCGGCTTTGCCCACCACCTCCCGCCGCGCGTCGATGACCACCGCCCGGCAACCCGACGTGCCGAGGTCGATGCCGAGGAAGAGGGAAGCGGAATGCTGTTCCTGTTTTTGCAAGTGACGGGCGAGCGAAGCATTCAGCATTTGCCGGGAGTAGTCCTTGATGGAGTCAAGCCGGGCCATGCGTCCCCTCGATGATAAATCCGTTTCAACGCCTTGGATGATATGGGACTTTACTGTACATTGCGGAACATTCCCAGCATTTCCACTGAGGCGCGGCGCACCGTTGCCGATCGAGGGCGCTGTTCCATCGCTAATAGGATGCAAGGACTGATCGGGGACTATTGCGGGCGCAATGGGATTGCGATTCCTGACCAGAGCACTTTTCGGAGACAAAGAAAAAGACTCAGCTAAAAAACATCAGGACATCGCGCACTATCACCGTTTAACCGTTATCACCTGACGAGAAGAATAATGCAGCACACCGAACACCAAAACCTCATCGGCTTGATCTGGAACATCGCCAACAAACTGCGCGGCCCCTATCGCCCGCCGCAGTATCGCAAGGTGATGCTGCCGCTGATCGTGTGGCTTTGCCGAGAGTGATTTAACTTACTCGTGTCAGCGTGTCGTTCGCAGCGCTGGCCAAGCCACCGTAAGTTAACCCGCTCTCGTCTTGCTGTTCGAGTTGACGAAGAGCGTGAGGCGTTGGCCGGGTTGCAGGGCACGGCTTTTGGTGAGGCGGTTCCAGGTCTGGAGTTGTTTGACCGAGACTTTGAAACGTTTGGAGATAAGGGCCAGGGAATCGCCGGAGCGTACGGTGTAGACGATTTTGCGGGGGTCGGTTTTTTTGGTTTCGCCGCCGGCGCGCGCGACGGCTTCGGTGCGGGCCCCGGCTTTGACGATTAACTGTTGGCCGGGACGCAGCGTCGCTTTGCTTTTTAGTTTATTCCACGCCGCGAGTTGTTTGACCGGCACGCCGTAGCGGCGCGAGAGCAGCGAGAGGGTGTCGCCGGCCGCTACGCGATGAGTGTAGGTGTTGGTGGCGGGCATCACTTCGTCAACGGTGTCTTCCGGATTGGCGCCGTTGGCCAGCGGCACGATCAATTCTTGTCCGGGGCGCACGGGTTTGTCGCCGAGCTGGTTGATGCGGGCCAAAACGCCGGCTTCGGTGGCGTAACGGTTGGCGAGCTGGCTGAGGGTTTCGCCGCGGCGGACTTGATGGCGCACCCAACGCACCCGCTGTTCCGGGGGTAGTTCCGTCAGCCCGGCGTTAAAAGCCTCCACCCGGTCGGCGGGAAGTAATAGCCGGTGTGTACCGCCGTCGGGGTCGGTGGCCCAATGGTTGTGGCCGGGGTTGAGACGGTGGAGTTCTTCCATGCTCATATCGGCCAATTCGGCCGCCACCGCGAAATCCAGCTGGCCGTTTACTTCCACGCTGGCGAGGTAGGGCTGATCGGCGATGGGCGCGAGGGCTATTCCTTCGTAACCGGGACGGGCGACGATGGCGCTGATGGCCAGCAGGCGTGGGACGTATTCCAGGGTTTGGGGCGGCAGGTTCAGCGACCAGTAGTCGGTGGGCTTGCCCAGCCGTTTATTTTCGCGGATCGCTTTGGCGATGGTGCCTTCGCCGGAGTTGTAGGCCGCCAGCGCCAGCAGCCAGTCGCCGTCGAATAAATCATGCAGGTATTGCAGGTAATCCAAGGCGGCCCGGGTGGAGGCCACCACGTCACGGCGCCCGTCGTACCACCAGTTGCGTTTCAGGCCGAAGCGTTTGCCTGTGTCCGGAATGAATTGCCACAGTCCCGATGCCCGGCTGGTGGAGAGTGCGAAGGGCTGGTAAGCGCTTTCCACCACCGGCAGCAAAGCGATCTCGGCGGGCATGCCGCGCTGCTCGACTTCATTGAAGACATAATGCAGGTAAGGCGCGGCCTGTTGCGCCACCCGTTCGATGTAGCGGGGATGACGGGTATACCAGGTGGTGGCGGTTTTCACCCGGGCATTGTCCTTCTGGGTGAGGGAGAGACTGTCGCGGATGCGGGCCCATAAATCACCGGCTTCGGCGGGGGCGGATTCGCCATCGAGTGAGAGATCCGCGGGGAGCTCATCTTCGAGAATGGCCTCGACATCGTTTTCAAGGTCGAGAGGCGGCGGCAATGGGTCGAGCAGACCGGGTTGGCTGGCGCGTTTCAGCCGCGGACCGGATGGTTCGCCCAGCGGGTTGAGATCGGTGGAGCTGAGGTTATCGACGAGCGGACTGGCAATGGCTTCTTCCAAGGCGTCGCCGTCGGCGTTCGCGGCGGGGAAGGCGGTCCGCTTAGGCCCGAGGGCGCAGCCGGACAACAGGCTTAAGCCGAGCAGCATGGCCGCGACGGTAATGATAAATCGGATCTTGTGATGTGTTTTCAGCACTATAAAAATTTCTCGCACGCCCAGAGTGGTGAGCTTAATTGAGAGCGGGGCCAGCTTATGTTAACGGGGTTGCAATTCAACCGTTCCAGTGGTCTTTCCAGCCGCGGAGTGTGGCGAAGGTCTCCACCCCCGGTTGGCGCGGCTGACCGGCGTGACGGGATGCGGCGGCCGCGATGGCTGGTAAATGGCAGCGGAGAAAGGGGTTGGTGTCCCTTTCCAGCCCTAGCGCCGTCGGCACGGTGGGCAGGCCGCGGCGGCGTAAATCTTCGGTTGTTTGATAATGGCTCTGGAGGGTCCGGTTGTCCGGTTCCACCGCCAGGGCGAAGCGTAGGTTACCCAAGGTGTATTCGTGAGCGCAATAGACCCGTGTGTCCGCCGGCAGGGCCGCGAGCTTTTGCAGGGAGGCGTACATCTGCGCGGCCGTGCCCTCGAACAGCCGTCCGCAACCGCCGGTGAACAGAGTGTCGCCGCACAGCAGCAGGCCGCCGCCGTAGTAGGCGATGTGACCGGCGGTGTGGCCGGGCACGTCGAGGACGCTGAGGGCGGGCAGGCCGGGCAAAGAAACGGTGTCGCCTTCGCACAAAGCCTGCATGAGGTGCGGGATGTGTTCACCGGCCGGCCCGTACACCGTCAGCGGATAGCGGGCGCACAAGGCTTCGACGCCGCCGACGTGATCGCTGTGATGGATGATGGGTGATCAGCAGGGTGGTGGGGACGAGGCCGCGCTGGGCCAGGGTCCGCATCACTGGTCCGCCATCGCCGGGATCGACGATGGCCACCGCGGGTGACTCGCCTTCGCCTACGATCAGCCAGATGTAATTGTCCCGGAAGGCCGGGATCGCCTGTACTTCAACCATGCGCGCATGCTGACAGCCTTGCCGGGAGCGGTCAACGTCCAGGACCGCGCGATGGGTGGTGTCCGCGCCCATAGGCCGGTATGCTGTATCGTATTTTTCAGCGGGATGCTGCGTGATGGATGGACAATACGTCTGCTCCGATGACAACGGTGAGCGCCACGCGCTACGGGCGTGGTTCGCCAGCGGTCTGGGCGCGAACCTGTTGGAACAGGAACAGGCGGTCCTTGATGATCTGCTGCAAGATTTGTTCGGCTACTATCTTTTGCAACTGGGCGTCGCTACCCCGGTCGATCTGCTGAGTACAAGCCGGATCCGGGCGCGGGTGATGATGGATAAAGAACTGCCGCCGCTGGTGAGTCATTGTCGCGTCCGGGCGCTGACCCATGCCGTGCCGGTGAGCGCTGACAGCGTCGATGTGGTGTTATTGCATCACACCTTGGAATTTGCCGCCGATCCCCATGCCATTCTGCGCGAGGTGGAGCGGATATTGATCCCCGAAGGGCATGTCGTGGTCGTGGCCTTCAACCCCTGGAGTTTTTGGGGAATATGGCGTTTGCTGCGCCGGCGGCGGGGCCGTCCGCCCTGGTGCGGGCATTTTCTGGGGGTGACGCGTATCCAAGATTGGATGGGCCTGCTGGGCTTCGATACCGTGGAAGTGAGACAACTTTTTTTCCGGCCGCCGCTGCGTCACGAAGGCATGATGCGGCGCATGCGGTTTCTCGACCGGGCGGGGAAACGCTGGTGGCCTTTCCTGGGGGCGGTGCATATCGTGGTGGCGAAGAAACGGGTGGCGACCCTCACCCCCATCAAGACCCGCTGGCTGCCCAAGCGGCCGTCCCTGGTCGCCGATGCGGCCGAACCCAGTAGCGGCCGCGTGATCAATGGCTGAGGCGGTGGCGATATTTACCGACGGGGCCTGCCGCGGCAACCCCGGTCCGGGTGGCTGGGGCGTGGTGCTGCGCTTCAAGGGCACGGAAAAAACCCTGTACGGCGCCGAGCCGCATACCACCAATAACCGCATGGAGCTGATGGCGGCCATCGCCGGCCTGGAGGCGCTGACCCGGCCCTGCGAGGTGGACCTCACCACCGACTCGCAATACGTCAAGCGTGGGATCACCGAGTGGTTGCCCGGTTGGAAAAGCCGCGATTGGAAAACCGCCGACCGCAAGCCGGTGAAGAACGTCGATTTGTGGCAGCGGCTGGACGCCGCCGCGGCCCGCCACCGGGTGTGCTGGCACTGGGTGCGCGGCCACACCGGCCATCCCGAAAATGAATGGGCCGATGCGCTAGCCAACCAGGCCATAGATGAGTTACAAAAGTAAGTTACAAAACAACTAAACTATTTAGCGGTCGTCAGCAGGCGGCCGACCGCCACGGGAGAAGACATGAGGCAGGTGATATTGGATACGGAAACCACCGGTCTGGAACCGGCCCAAGGTCACCGTATCATCGAGATCGGCTGCGTGGAGATGCTCAACCGGCGTCTGACCGGGCGGCGTTTCCATCAATATCTGCAACCCGACCGCGAGATCGACGCCGGCGCCGTGGAAGTGCACGGCATCACCAATGACTTTCTCATCGGCAAGCCTCGTTTCGCTGAGGTGGTGGACGAATTTCTGACCTTTATCCGCGATGCGGAACTCATCATCCACAATGCGCCTTTCGATGTGGGCTTCATCAACGCCGAACTCGCTCGCCTTGGTGTAGCCTACGGCCAATTGAGCGGCTATTGCCGTGTGCTCGACACCTTGGTGCAGGCCCGCCGCCTCCACCCCGGTCAGCGCAATAGTTTGGACGCCTTGTGTAAACGCTACAGCATCGACAATGCTCACCGCGAATTGCACGGTGCCTTGCTCGATGCCGAGATACTCGCCGAGGTGTATCTGGCCATGACCGGCGGGCAAGTCACTCTGCTGCTGGATGCCAGTCGCGAAGCGGGTACGGCGGAAAGCGCCGCGATCCGCCCGCTGAGTGCGACGCGGGCGCCGTTGCGGGTGCCGCGGGCCAGCGCGGAAGAACAAAGCGCCCATCTGGCCTATCTGAAATTTATCGCCGGCAAGAGCGGCGGGCCCAGCGTGTGGGAAAAGCTGGCGGTGGCGGGAGAAACGGTGCAGTGAGTGAGAAAAAATTAGAGCGAGAGAGGTAGATCGCCGAGATTAAACAGGTCCGCGGGAGAGGGTGTCGAGTCAAAAAAGGGGACGCTAATGATGAAAACGACTAATCGCAATGCCCAACTGTATGTCGCCGCGCGCCGCGGTATGTGTGCCGGCCTGCTGGCCTTGTGCTGTGTTGCGCCGCCGTCGGGCCTCGCGGCCGATGATCCCGCCATGAAGACGCCGCCCGCCGGGCAAACCTCGGTCGATCCGGAGCAGGTGCTGAGCTTCGTCAAGGCCGCCCGCTTCGGCCAGGAACAGGGCGTGAAAACCTATCTCGATCGCGGCCTGCCGGTGAACGTGACCGGCGACCGGGGCGATACCGCCTTGATCGCCGCCGCCGGTGCCGGACATAAAGGCATCGTGCAGACGCTGCTGGCGGCCGGTGCCGATGTGCAGCGACGCAATATCGAGGGTCGCACGGCTTTGATGGCCGCGGCGCTGCATGGCGACCCGGTCATGGTAAAGCTGTTGCTGGACAACGGCGCCGATGTGCAGGTGAAAGACCCGCAGGGCGAAACCGCGTTGTTCGACGCGGTGCGTTACGGCCACCGCGATGCAGTACGCTTGCTGCTTGAGGCAGGGGCCGAACCCAATCTCCACAATCAACGTTCCGCCGCGGCCCCCGACAACGGCTACACGCCGCTGATGTATGCCGCGCGGCGCGGGGTGGCCGGCGCCAACGCCTCGGTGCAGCACTGGAACGACATTGTCACGGTCCTGCTGGAAAAGGGCGCCGATCCCAATGCCCGCAACAGCCGCGGCGCCACGGCCTTGGCCATCGCCGGCGATGCGGGTTACCAGGATGCGGTGAAGCTGTTGCTGGCGGGCGGCGCGAAGGAAGTGTTCACTTATTCGGGAATGAATATCAACGACGCCTTGCTGGTCTCGGCCAGTAACGGCGACGCGGTCAAGGTCATCGAATCATTGAATGCCGGCGCCGATCCGCACGCCGCTTCGCGCGCCGGGGTGACGCCTCTGCTGGCCGCGGCTTACGGTGGCAATGTGGAAGCGGTACGGGTCCTGGTGGAACGCGGTGCGCATGTCAACGACGTGCCCAACGGCTTTCGCGCCTGGACTTGGACCGGCGCCAAATTGCCGCTGCGGCAACAAGCCCTGGCCCAGTCCGCTTCCATCGGCGACACCGCTTTGATCGTCGCCGCTCGGCTGGGCCACGAAGAGGTGGTGGCTTACCTGCTCGAGCACGGCGCCGATCCCCAACGTGGTAATCCGCATGGCGACACGCCGCTGGCGGTGGCGGCGGAACAAGGTCACGCCAAAATCGTCAGTCTGGTGCTCGCCAAAGGCGTCGATCCCGATGAGGGCCGTCAGCGCGTGCCGTCTTTCACCGGTGGCGCCCTGGTTGGCCTCAAGCCCGAGGAGCACAACACACCGCTGATGAAAGCCGCACAAGGCGGGCACGCCGCCGCAGTGCGGATCTTGCTCGACGCCAAGGCCGATCCCAATATCCGCGGCCTGGCCGGTAAAACCGCTTTGTATTGGGCGGTCGAACGCGGTTACGGCGAAGTAGTGAGCTTACTGCTGGAGCGCGGCGCCGACGCCGACATCAAGACCAACGCCGGTTTAACGCCGTTGATGGAAGCGGCTAAAAATGGCCGCACGGATATCGTGCAGCCTTTGCTCGCCAAACAGCCCGACGTGAATGCACGCGAAGGCGGTGATGTGCTGCCCGGCACGGTCGACACCTCGGGCGGGGCCGGCATGACCGCGCTGATGTTCGCGGCGATGGGCGGCCACAGCGAAGTGGTATCGGCTTTGATGAATGCCGGCGCCGACATCTCCATTCGTAACCGTAACGGTCAGACGGTTCTCGAGGAGGCCGAGAAAAGCGGCCATGGCGAGATCGCCCGCCAATTGAGCGGCTGGAATGTCACCGCGGATAAATAATATCGCCGCGGTGGCGCAGGAAAATCATCAACAAGAAGCACGGCCGTGATCAAACGTATCCAGCAATTTTTCAACACTCAAATCCAGGCGCGGACCGCTGACGGTCCGCGGGACGCTCAACCCAGTTTGCACTTGGCGACCGCGGCCCTGCTGATCGAAGTCAGCCGCGCGGATTTCGCGGTGGACGATGCCGAACAACAGGCGGTGGCGCGCGCTGTGCAAAGTTTATTCGGCTTGAGCCGGCAGCAGACCGATGAGCTGATCGCCTTGGCGGAAGAAGAGGCCAAGCAGTCGGTGTCGCTCTATCAGTTTACCGAACTGGTCGACAAGCGCTTTTCCGCTGAGCAGAAAATTCAGATCGTCGAGATGATGTGGCGAGTGGCCTTCGCCGACCGCGACAATGACATGCACGAAGAACACCTGGTGAGCAAAGTGGCGGATTTGCTGCACGTGCCGCGCAGCGCATATTTGCGGGCCCGTTATGTGGTGGAGAGTGAAGTCAGATAACGGCGGCGCCGAGGCTTAGCGCGTTTTGATGCGCCATCGACTCACGGTTTTATTTCTTGCTCCGCATCCCTTTTGATTTCCTTGAGCCGCGCCTCAATACGCGAGGCGCGGTAGAAATCATCTTTCTTGGTCAAATTGAGAGCTTGGTTGAGATGATCGATGGCGGTCTGCATCTGCCCGCTCAAATAGGCGAACTCGGCGAGAGCCAGTTGTGATTCGATGGGCGCGCCGGCGTCGTTCTCCGCCTGGGCCAGCAGTTTGTACACCAGCGGGCGCGGCTCGCGGGTGCGCAGATAATCCTGCAAGAGTTGCCGCGCCGGTATCGGTTGTCCGGCCAGCAGCAGCTCGCGGCCATAGGCCGCGGTGAGCGGGTAGTTGCGCGGATAGAGTTGCAAAGCATCGTTATAAATTTTCAGCGCGGTGTTGGAGTCGCTTTTGGCCGAGGCCAGCTGGCCTTGGGCCAGCCGGTATTGAATACGGTCGGGATCTTTTTTCAGCAGAAGTTTGATTTGTTCGGCGGCCTTGCCGTGTTGGCCTGTGACCAGCAGTGCCAAAGCATAGCCGTAGCGCTGCGCGTCTTGTTGTACAACCGGGTTATCGGTGAGTTTTTTTTCGAAAAAACTTACCGCGCTTTGCCGATCTTGCGCGGTGAGCACCCGCAGTTTGGCGCGGATCAGCTGGTAACCGAGGGGGTCGGTGCTGTCGATCTTGGGATATTGTTCGGCACGGTTGCGGGTGTCGGCGATCCGCGAGGTGGTCACCGGATGGGTGCGCAGCATTTCGGGCGCACCGTTTTCATAAAACCGATTGGCGTGCTGGAGCTGCTCGAAAAAAGTGGGCATGCTGCGCGGATCGTAACCGGCGCCCGCGAGGATTTTCAGCCCGATCCGGTCCGCTTCCAGTTCATGGCCGCGGGTGAAATTGATGGCCGCCTGCTGGCTGCCGGCGAGAGTGGCGGCCATCGCCGCGGTGCCGACTTGGGCATTTTGCCCGGCGAGGATCAAAGCCGCCATCAAGGCCGCGGTGGCGGGCAAGGCCAGGCGGTTGGACTGGTCCACCGCGCGCAATAAATGATGTTGGGTGACGTGGGCGATTTCATGGGCGAGCACCGAAGCCAGTTCGCTTTCGGTATCGCTGGACAGGATCAGGCCGCTATGTACGCCGACATAACCACCGGGTCCGGCGAACGCGTTGACCGTTTTATCTTCCACCACGAAAAAAGTGTAAGGATAGGCTTGCTGGTCGGCGTGGGCCACCAGCCGGTAGCCGAGGCTTTGAATATATTCGTCGGTTTCGGGATCGTCGATAATCTTCACAGACTGGCGGAGGCTGCGCATGAATTGTTGACCCAGCCGCTGTTCTTCCTGAGGAGAAATGATCGAGCCGGCGCTGTCGCCGAAATCCGGCAGGACGATGTTCGGATTGGGGTCCGCGGCCCAGGCCGGGACGGCGATTAACAAGGCCAGTAAGCCCCGCCCAAGGCGCAGGGGCCGGATGCGTGATACGTAGTCGGTCAATTTCATTGCTGCAACGATAATCTATCCGTCGCTGGGTTTCCATCCGTTTGATGGGGGTGAGCCGATGGCGCACGTGACGGGATAGTTTTATTATTCGTTACTCTCATTGTTCGGGTATTCCGCGATGTCGCTGTGAATTACTGTCGTTTCCGCACGCTCGCTGCTTCTGACTGCTTAAATGGTGAGAAGGTTCGCGCCCCGCTCGGGTCAACCTGGATGAGTCCGGTTGAGGAACCTCTTACATGGACACCGCCCGTTTGCCAAGTGAAAAGCGATGCCGAAAAGAATCGATTGCAGTCTTACATCCGGCCTGTTCGTGGAGAGTAGTCTCCTGGCCTCCATGATAT